>NZ_AGSX01000069.1 GCF_000235745.1 Stutzerimonas stutzeri SDM-LAC
GCGGCTGTACGCAAGGCTGAAATCGACTGGATCATCCCCTGTCTCCGGCTTGGAACATGTCAACGCGCTGATAGGCTGCACGCCCTTCGGCGTACTCAAGATGGTTCAGCAGCAGCAGGCGCAAGCGCTCGCATTCCTCGGCGCAGGCTTGCAGGCCTTCGCCATGCAGCTGCTTGAGTTGCTGCTTGGCAACAAGCGTTGCCTCGTCGAGCGCGTGCTGCCGGGGCAGCACTTCGAGGCAGCGGCGAATATCACCGTCCACCTTCGCCACGGCGTTCCAGTCGCTGGCCTGCAACGCCTGCTGCAACTGCTCGTGCAGCGCAGTCAGGCGGTCGCAATCACTTACGGGCGGCACTGACGCCCTCCCAGCCTTCGCGGAGAATGCCGAGCAGATTGACCACCTCATCCAGCCCCTCGAGCGACAGCGTCACGCTGACGTCGGAGAGGCGGTAGATGCAGTATTCGTAGAGACGCGCCAACCCCTGGACGACTTCGCCACCGCCCTCTTCATCGAGGGCGCCATTGAGGCCGTTGAGGATGTTCATGCACTTTTCCAGCGATACACCTTTCTGCTGGTAACGCTTGTGTTCGATGTGGCCGCGGGCGCGAGCCAGCTCATCGAGCAGGCCGTCCATCAGCACCAGTACCAGCTCATAGGGCGAAGCCGAGGCGGCGCGCGCTTCGAGATCTACCGAGCGGTAGCTGTCATAACTGTCGTTGGGGTGATAGCTGTTCATGAGGACAATCCGTTAGCTTGCGATGTGGTGGGCATCGAGAACATCCCGCTGGTCTGCTCCATGCTCTGCATGGTCTGCATCATGGTGGTGAACTGCCGGAGGTAGCGGCTGTAATGGGTGTCGTACTGCTGCTGGAGATTGTCGAACTGCTCGTCGATACGGCGCAGGTTCATGTCCAGCGTGTCCATGCGGTTCTTCAGCATGCCGTTGGCACTGTTGGTGTAGCTGGTGACCGTTTTGTCGATGCTGTCGAGCAGCTTGTCGGTGCCGGTGAACAGCTCCTCGAAGCCTGCGGGGTCGTTGGCGACGGCGGCTTCGAAGCGCTTGGCGTCGATGGTCAGCTTGCCGTTACGGTCGGCGCTGATGCCGAACTCGATCAGGCTCTTGCCACCGAAGTCACTACGTAGCAGGCCATTCAAGCGGCTTTCGATGGAACGTATGCTGGAATCACCGGCCAGTGCGCCGCGCTTGGCGCTTTCGCCACCGCTGGCGGTCAGCGAGTCGAAGCTGGTCATCAGCGCGTTGAAGGCGTCGATGAAGGTTTGCGCCTTGGCCTGGGTGCCGGCCTTGTCCTGCGCGATATCGATGGTGAGCGCCTCGCCCGTCGCGTGCGCCTTGGTGAAGGTCATGCTGACGCCATCAATGACGTTCGCGAAGGTGTTGCTCGCGCTGGTCAGTTTGATTCCGGTCGCATCGCGTCCGAGATAGACCTCCGCGTCCGCCGCGCTGGACAGACGGACCGGGCTCGCAACAGCAGTCTCGAAAGCGGTGTTGCCCGCAGCGCTAAGGCTGATGGCTTGGTTGGCGCCGGTTTCAGTACTGGTCAGTACGAGATTGACGACGCCATCGCTACGCACCAGCGTCGCTTGAACACCTGAGTTGTCGGCAGCGCCGTTGATCGCGCTGGCGAGGCCGTCAAGCGTGGTGATGCCAGTCATATCGACGTTGAACGCAGCAACACCGACCTGTCCGATCGTCAGCGTGCCGCCCCCGGCCAGGCTGGCGTCGGACAGCCCCGTGAGCGCGACCTGATCTTTGCTGGCCAGCTGTTTGACGTAGAAGTCATAGCTTCCCGATTGCGCCGTCGTGCCAACGGTGGCGGTGGCGTACCCCTCCTGGCTGAAGGTCGCGCTGTTGGTCAACATGCTCGTCGTGCTGCTGTTGAGCTTGGTGATGGCCGACTTGAAGGTTGTCATCGAGGTGCGCAACGAATTCAGCGCGTCGCGCTGGGCCTTGTAGCGTGATTCGTTGCGATTAAGCCGATCCAGCGAACCCTGAACTTCGTAAGTGGCCAGCTGCGTCGACATTTGTTGTACGTAATCGGAATTTATAGCCATCACCATCCCCTCTTGCTATTGCTACAGCAGATTGCATGCCAGTTCCGGGACGCCCGTATTACGGGCAGTTGAGGAAAAGGGATGCAGAAAAAAGTCTTCCGCAACGCGACAGGACGAGGAAACGGGGAAGCACCGTTTCCGCCTCGGGCGATGGCGGAACATCTGTCTGTAAAGGCGACGTCAGCGGTGAGCGAGTTAAAGCGACAGCGGAAAAGGATTAATTCTTTTCCGAATGCTCAAACGCGGCAGCGTTGCGGTTTTTCGCTTTTCGGGGCGACGGACGCGTGATTTGCGATGTGGAAGGCCGGGCTCGGGGCGATGCGACTTGGCCAATGATCGAGAGTCGACAGATCGCCAGCAATCTGGCTCCTACGAAAGCAGCCTGAGCTTTGATGGTCAAAAGCCACCGGGTGGCGTGCAGATCGGCGCCTCAGAACAGGCCGATGCGGCCGCGGCAACCCGCCCGTAGGAGGCAGCTTGCTGGCGATCCACAGGCCTGAGAAGTTCGATAAGCGTAGGCCGGGCCCTTTTCGCCTCAGTAGGCCTGCGGCGAGTAGAGCCGAGCGTCCTGCCCACCGGCGAGCAGTTGCTGAAGGATGTCGTGGTGCATGGCGAGCAGCTTGCCGTTGTGCTCGTTGAACTGCTGGCACTGCACGGCGAGATCGCCAACCTGCCGCCAACGCTGCTGGAGGGACTCGCCGCGCTCGCCCGTGCAACTGGACAGCAGACGGCGCATGCCCACGCTCGAGGTTTCCAGACGGAACGCTGCCAGCACCTTGCTACGGCGCTGGGCGCGCGCGGCAATGGCTTCGACGCGAACGGTGATCTGCAGGTTGATGCGGTCGATTTCCGGCACATCGCGTTCGAGCAAACGCCCGTACAGCTCCTGCATCAGCTCACGCAAGGCGAGGTAATCGCCGCAGTCCTGCTGCAGATCGTCATCGACGACCGCCAGCAGCTTTTCGCGCTGGCTCACGCATCGTTTCCGCGGTGATAGCTGAGCATGCGACTGGCCAACTCACCCACATCGGTGGAGATTTCGCCGCGCTGCAGCGCTTGCTTGATGGCCGCTACCCGGTCGAGATCGACCTCGGGCATGGCACGCAGGGCGTCATGCATCTGCTCCAACGGCAGGCTTGCGGCCGGACGTGCAGCAGGCTGGGCGGAAGGACGAGCGCTGGCCGGACGCGCCGCGGCGGTCTCGGTGGGCATTGCAATGGCGGGCTTGAACTGCCGGCTGATTTCCATGATTTCGTTCCAACTCAGTGGTTACTGCCAAACAAGCGACCGCTCAGGCGCAAACCTTAAATATTTTTTTGCCGGAACTGACAGGCGGGCCGTTTCAGGCCGGTCCTGCGGTGGCACGCTCACGTACGCCCCCTCACCCCAACCCTCTCCCCGCAAGGGGGGCGAGGGAGCTGGCCGCGCGGGTTTGCGGCATTGGCGGGGCGTCTGTCGTTTTCTTTTTCAGCGTCGCCGCGTTCAAGCTCGCCCCTCACCCCAACCCTCTCCCCCGCAAGCGGGGG
>NZ_AGSX01000068.1 GCF_000235745.1 Stutzerimonas stutzeri SDM-LAC
GGAAAACGACAGCTCCGAGGCACCCAGCGCGTTGACCGCCAGCATGCCGCTAGTGCTGCCGGCGTTGTAGCTGAACAGCGGCTGGCCCGGATTGCCGTTGAGGTCGAAGCCACCGGCCAGGGCGCCATTGATCATCGTCGCCACGGCCGAGGCCATGTCGTGCAGATCCTGCTGGGCCGGGCGCAGCGCGCCGTATTCCATGTCGTAGAGACCGCCGAGTGAGCCACCGATGCCCTGCTGGTCGAGCGGGAAGGTGGTCTTGGCAAAGACCAGCGTCATCTCCTGTTCACCGGCGAGGTTGGCGTTGATCTTCAACTGCCCGGCCGTTGCCCCGGCGACCAGTGGCTGACCGTTGGCCAGCGAGACGTTGAGGGTGCCGTCGGCGGCGTCCTGCACGCGGATGCCGGCGTACTGGCTGAGGTCCTTGACCAGATTCTCGCGGTAGTCGCGCAGGGTCGCGGTGTCGCGGCCGGAAGATTCCATCTCGCGGATCTGCGCGTTCAGCTCGGCGATGTTGCCGGACAGCCCGTTGATCTCGCTGGTCATCGCCACACGCTGGCCCTGCAGTGCGTTGAGCTGGGTGCCGATGTTGCTGTTCAGCCCGTTGAAACGCTGCGCCAACTGTTTCGCCTCGCCGATGATCTGCTGGCGCAGGGCGATGGACTCGGGGGTGGAGCTGGCTTCGCTGACGGCGGCGAAGAAGTTGTCCAGGCCCACGCTGACGCTCGAGCCTTCGCTGTCGATCAGCCCTTCGAGTGCGGTCAGGTACTGCTGGCTGGTATCGAAGTAGTTCTGATCGGTACTGGCGCGCCAGAGCTGCTGATTCTGGAAGTCGTTGGACAGCCGCCGGATGCTGCCGACCTGAACCCCGCCACCGATGCTGACCGCCGTCTGCCCGCCCAGCGACTGCAGGTCGGGCCGCAAGCGGCTGAAGCCGGGTGTGTTGACGTTGGCGATGTTCTGCCCGGTCGCCGAGAGGGCGATCTGTGAGGCGCGAACGCCGCTGTAGCCAATTTGACCCAAAATACTCACGACTTAACTTCCTTCGGCTCGACCCGGATCGGTTGCGCGAACGCCACGGACGAGTGGGCGCTGCCGACAACACGAGGTTGCTGAGTGGATAGAGCGACCGCATCGGCAGTGGAATTAAGTGATGGCAGGGCAGGACTGCGCGCCGGCTCGATTTGTGCGCGCGGCTCGACTGGCGCCGGTGCCGCCGCACGCAGGTCGCTGAGGATGTTGCGGGTGTAGTTACGGGTTTCCGCGTAGGGGATTTTCTGTACCCAGGCGCCGGTGCCGATTTCACCCGTGCGCGGGTCACCGTGGCTCTTGAGCCACTCATCCACCCGGCCGGGGCCGGCGTTATAGGCAGCCAGCGCCAGCGCCTGATGGCCATCGTAGCGATCCAGCATCTTGTTCAGGTAGGCGCTGCCCAGGCGCTTGTTGTACTCGGCATCACTGGTCAGCCGCGCCTCGCTGAACGGCAGGCCCAGCTCGGCCGCCATGTCCCGCGCGGTGCCGGGCATCAGCTGCATCAGGCCACGCGCGCCCTTGGGCGATACGGCGGCGATGTTGCCGCTCGATTCATGTTTGATCACGCTGTCGACCAGCGCCTTGAAGCCGGCCTTGCCGCTCTCCCAGGCGCTGTCGAGCGCATCGACACCGCGCTGCCAGGTGCCGCGCAGCGCATGCAGCCCGCCGCCTTGTAGCCCGCTACCGGTATGCCCGGCCAGGGCCGTGGGTGCAGGTACTGTGCCTGATGCCTCGCCGCTCAACTGTTGCACCAGCATGTCGGCGATCCCGGTCTGGCGCTTGCCGGCCAGGGTATCGGCCAGCACTTCGTCGTAGAAGTCGCGCATGGTGTCCAGCTCGCGGCTGCGCATGGGGTTGCCAGCGCCAAGGACGTCGCCGGCCTTGCGCATCTGCTTGAGGATCTGCTGTAGAAACATCGCCTCGAACTGTTCGGCGACGACTTCCAGCTGCTGGCGCCGCGCCGCGGTCGGGCCGTCGGCGCGGTTACGCAGGGTGTTGAGGTGCTGGGGGAGGGAAACGATGCTCATGGTCGTCATGGAACCTGTTCAAAATCTGCTGCGCGTCGGGCCTGCTTCGTTAACAACAGCTGGATCGCCAGCCCGGTCTTACATCACGATCAGTTCGGCATTCAACGCGCCGGCACGCTCCAGCGACTGCAGGATGCTCATCACGTCGTCCGGCGTAGCGCCGAGACTATTGATGGTGCTGATGATGCTTTCCAGGCTGGCGCCTTCGGGCCACTTGAACATGGCCTTGCGGTCCTGCTCGATGGCGACGTCCGACTGCGGTGTGACCACGGTTTCACCGCCGGCGAAGGCGTTCGGCTGGCTGACTTGCGGGCGCTCGCTGATTGTGACGGTCAGACTGCCGTGGGCGACCGCAGCGGCCTTCACCCGCACGCCCTGGCCGACGACCACGGTGCCGGTGCGGCTGTTGAACACCACCTTCGGCCGGGTGCGGCCCTCCTCCACTTCCAGACGTTCGAGCATGGCCATGAAGCTCATGCGCTGGGTACTGGTAACCGGCGCGCGAATCGAAATCTTGGTGGCGTTGAGTGCGGTAGCGGTGCCTTTGCCGAAGTAGGCGTCGACCGCATCGACCACCCGGGTCACCGTCTGGAAGCTTGGCTGGCGCACGTTGAGCATCACGTCCGGACGCTCGGTGAAGTCGCTGGGAATCATCCGTTCGATGGTGGCCCCGTTGGGGATCAGGCCGCTGTTCGAGGTATTGATCGCCACCTTGGAGCCGCTGGCGCCCTCGGCGTTGACACCCCCGACGATCACCGCGCCTTGGGCCAGCGCATAGACTTCACCGTCCACGCCCTGCAGCGGGGTCATCAGCAGCTGGCCACCGCGCAGGCTCTTGGCATCACCCAGCGATGACACCGTGACGTCCACGCTCTGGCCGGCGCTGTAGGATGGCGGCACCGTGGCGGTAATGGTCACTGCGGCGACATTTTTCAGCTTCGGGTCGACGTTCGGCGGCAGGTTCACGCCGAACTGCTTGATCATATTGACCACCGACTGGTTGGTGAACTTCACCTGATTCTTGTCACCGGTGCCGTCCAGACCGACCACCAGGCCATAGCCGATCAGCTGGTTGCCGCGGATACCTTCGACATCCACCAGGTCCATCAGTGGCACAGCCTGCGCCGGCAGTTGCCAGCACAGCGCGACGGCGGCGAAAAACAGCTTCAGGGATCGCATCGGGCTAGTCATTTCAAGGTTTCACTTAAAGAGGGAACAGCGGCGAGGCGAAGAATCGCGTCAGCCAGCCGGCCGAGTTGCTGTCGTTGAGCACACCGCGCCCGGCGTAGGAAATCTTCGCGTTGGCCACGCTTTGCGAGGACACCTGGTTGTAGCGGTTGATATCGTCGACCCGTACCAGGCCCGCGAGACGAATGAACTCATCGCCCTGATTCAGACGCAGGGTCTTTTCACCCTTGATCAATAGCGTGCCGTTGGGCAGTACACGATGCACGGTCACCGCGATGGAGCCCTGCAGGGTGTTCTGCTGCGAGCTCTTGGCCGAGCCCTTGAAGTCGCGCTCGGCACCGGCCGAGGTCGCGACGTCCGGATAGGCCTTGCCGAGTACCGTGGGCACGTCGATACCGATGCTCGATTCCTTGCCGAAGCTGGTGCCGGCGCTCTTGCTCGACTGGGTGGATTCGTCCAGCACCACGGTGAGAATGTCGCCCACCCGCACCGCCCGCTTGTCGCTGACCAGCGAGCCGCTGTAACCGGAGCGGAACAGGCCGCCACCGGTGGTCGGCGGCAGGCTGTAGTCCAGCTCCAGCGGTTCGTACTCGGTCGAAGGCTCTTCCGGCAGCATTTCGTTGAAGCTGGCGCAGCCGCCAAGCAAGGCCAGCACGACGAGCAGAATGGGCGTACGCATCACTATTCTCAGACGGTCTGGTTAAGGAACTGCTGCATGCCGCTGGCGGCATCGAGCACCTTGGCGTTGGCCTCGTAGGCACGCTGAATAGCGATCATCGCTACCATGGCCTCGACCACCTGCACGTTGGAACCTTCCAGTACGCCCTGCTTGAGCTGGCCGAGGCCCTCTTCGCCCGGCACACCTTCCACAGCTTCGCCGCTGGCAACGCTTTCGCGATAGAGGTTGCCGCCCAGCGCTTCTAGGCCGCCCGGGTTGGTGAAGTTGACCAGAGTGATCTGGCCCAGCTCCGAGGGCAGGGTGTCGCCCGGCAGCACGGCGGTAACGATGCCGTCCGCGCCGACGGTGAAGCCGGTGCTGCCTTGCGGTACTTCGATGGCCGGCGTCAGCGGCAGGCCCTGAGCGTTGACCATCACGCCTTCGGCATTGAGCTGGAACTGGCCGTTCTCGGTGTAAAGAATGTCGCCGTTGGGCGACTCGACCTGGAAGAAGCCACGGCCGACGATCGCCAGATCCATCGGCTGGCCGGTGGTCTGGATGCTGCCTTCGGTGAACACCTTCTGGGTGCCGGCGACGCGCACGCCGCTGCCCAGCTGAATGCCGGACGGCACGGTGTTGATCTCATCTGCCTGCGCGCCGGGCTGCTTTTCGATGCTGTAGAACAGGTCTTCGAAGACCGCGCGATCAGCTTTGAAGCCATTGGTGTTGACGTTGGCCAGGTTGTTGGCGACGGTCGCCATGGCGGTATCTTGTGCAGCCAGGCCGGTCTTGCTGACCCAAAGTGCGGAATTCATGCGTTATCTCCCGATCAGCTGCCGCGGATCATTCGGTTGCCGGCGTCGGAGAGGTCCTCAGCGGCTTTCATCATCTTTACCTGGGTTTCGAACAGGCGGTTCAGGCTCATGGTCGAGGCCAGCTCGTCGATGGCCGAAACGTTGCTCGACTCGAGAAAGCCGCTGGCCAGGCGCACGTCTTCGCTGGGCGCAGCGGGTTCGCCATTGCGCGTGACCAGCAGGCCGGCCTCGTTTTTCATCAGATCAGCGGCTGCGACGTCGACCAGACGGATGCGATCGACCTCGGCCATCATCCAGTCGCCCGGCGCCATGATCGAGACGGTGCCGTCGTTGCCGATTTCCACACGATCATGCTCGGGCAGCTCGATTGGCCCGCCCTCACCCATCACGGCACGACCGTTGAGCGTCAGGCGGCCTTCAGCATCGATCTGCATGCTGCCCTGACGGGTATAGGCCTCGCCGTCGCCATCCTGCAGGACGATCAGCCCGGTGCCCTTGACTGCGAAATCCAGCTCGCGGCCGGTAGCCATAAGCGGGCCGGCAGCCAGGCTCACGCCGTTGTTCTCGACCACCGCCATATGCCGGCTGTCGTAGCCGTAGCCTTCCACCGCTACCGCCTGAGCACGTTCGAGGTCGGCACGAAAGCCCGGTGTGTTGACGTTGGCGAGGTTGTTGGAGCGCACCTGCAGCGACATCATCGTGCGGCTGGCGGCGGTCATCGCGGTGTATCCCAAACGATCCATGGATCAGCCTCAGAGCGCGTTGAACAGAACCTGGGTCAGTTCCTTGTTGGTGGAAATGACCTGGGTATTGGCCTGGTAGTTACGCTGGCCTTCCATCAGGCCTACCAACTGCTGGGTGAGGTCGACGTTGGAGCTTTCCAGCGCGCCGCTGGCCAGGTTGCCGTACTGGCCGACACCCGGAGCGCCGAGCATGGCCGCGCCAGAGGCGGCGGTTTCGGTCCAGGCGGTGCCACTGATGTTCTTCAGGCCTTCAGCGTTGACGAAGTTGGCCAATACCACCTGGCCCTGGAGCAAGCGCTCGCCGTTGGAGTAGCTGGCGTAGACCTTGCCGTCCTTCTCCACGCTCATGCCGGTCTGCTCGCCGGCCGAATAGCCGGTCGCGCGGTTGCTAGTGACGCTGAATTCGGAGCCGTACTGGCTGGTGCCGCTGTAGTCGAGCTGGATGGCCAGGGCATCGACACCGCCGGTGAGCGTGGCATTCAGCGGGACCTTGCCGATGGGCGCGGTAAGCGTGCCCGCGCCGTCAAAGGTCAACGCTTGCGGGCCGGCGATGGCTGTACCGTCTACGTAGTAGTGGGCGTTCCAGCTGTTGTCCGCCGTTTTGGCGAAGTACTGGGTCAGGGTGTGTTCCTTGCCCTGGGAGTCATACAGCTTGGTGGTGTAGGTGGAGTTGTAGCTGTCGGCGACCAGCGGATCGAAAGCGACCGCCCGGACTTCCTGATTGGCGTCGAGGTTGGCGACGAAGCTCAGCTCATCGGTGGCCTTGGCGGGCAGGCCGCCGGCCTTCATCTGCAGATCACCGACTACGCCAGTCTGCAAATTACCGGTGGCATCGGCCGGATAACCTTGCAGGCGTTGGCCGAGGCTGTTGGTCAGGTAGCTGTCCTTGTCGGTGCCGAACACGCCGGCGCGGGTGTAGGCCACGTCGCCATTGCTGGCGCGGGTGACGAAGAAGCCACCACCGGAAATGGCCAGGTCCAGGCTGCGGTTGGTGGTGGTCAACGCACCGCCCTGGCTGATGCTCTGGCTGGTGCCGGTGACTTCAACGCCCATGGCCTGGCTCTCGGCATAAAGGCTGCCGAAGTTGGTCCGCGAAGACTTGAAGCCGACGGTGCCGGAGTTGGCGATGTTGTTGCCGATGGTGTTGAGTTGTTCGTTGACGGCGGACAGGCCGGTCAGGGCGATATTGAAGCTCATGGGCTGATCTCGATATGCAAAAGGAAAATAAAACTGGCGAGCCCTGGGGCTCAGCCGCCGAGCAGCCCGGCATCGGCCTGGGCGAATTCAAGGATGTTGTAGAACGGCACCGAACCGACGCCATTGACCTGAAGCACCGGACCTTCAGCGCTGACGCGCACGTTGGAGACCTGACCGGCAACTTCCACCTGCGGGAACTCACCGTTTTCCGATTCGATGCTGACGCTGTATTTGCCCTCGCGAAGACCGTGCTTAGCCGGATCGATCACGAAGGGCACCTTGCCGGCAGACTGCGCGCCCAGCTCGATGCGGGTCTGCGTGCCGTTGGAGTCGGTCAGTAGCACAGCGGTCTTTGTCGAGGCGTGACTCAGATCGAACCCACCACTGACGGCCTGACCATTGAGGTCCAGCGACTCGACCGCCACGCTTACCTGCTGGCCCACCAAACCGGCGGCAGTGAGCGTTTGCAGGTTGTCGGTCAGCACCAGGTTGTTCTGCGCCAGGGTCGCCAGGTTCTCCATGCTCTTGACCTGGGACATCGCCGAGAACTGGTTGAGGAACTCGGTGCTGTCGACCGGTTTGGTCGGGTCCTGGTATTTGATCTGCGCCACCATCAGGCTGATGAAGTTGTTCTCCATCTGCGTGGCGTCGCTGATATTCACCGCCTGCTTTGGCAGGTCGCTGGCATTGCTGCCGTTCAGACCGCTGCCCTGAAGGTTATTGGTCACCGCCATCAGGATTCTCCCAGTCGCAGCAGGCTCTGCTGCATGCTTTTAACGCGATTGAGCACCTCGACGCCGGTCTCGAAGCTACGGGTGGCCGACATCATGTCGGTCATTTCCTCGATCTCATTGATGTCGGGGTAGTAGACGTAGCCTTCGCCGTCCGCCAGCGGATTACCCGGCTCGTAGCGGCGCTTGGGTTCGGCGCCGGAGGTGACCACGTCGAGCACCTGAACATGGGCGCCGCCGAGGCCGACGCCACGGGTCAGCGAGTTGTTCTCGTAAACCGCGGCGAACATCGGCTTGCGCGCCTGATAGACATCGGCGGCGTTGTTGGCTGCCGAATCCGTGTTCGCCAGGTTGCTGGCCACGGTGTTGAGGCGCACGGTCTGCGCGTTCATGGCCGAGCCGGCGATGCGGTAGATCGAATCGAATGACATGGCTTAACGGCCCTCGATGGCTTGCTTCAAGCCACGAAACTTCATCGTGACGAAGGTCAGGCTGGTCTGGAAATCCATGGAATTGCGCGAGAACTGCGCTTGCTCGGTTGACAGCTCAACGGTATTGCCGTCCTGCGAGGCCTGGCCCGGTACGCGAAACAGCAGGCGCGGGTCGGTGCTCGCGAGGCTGGCGCGTGACGAGGTCGAGCTGTCCAGCCGCTGCATTTCCTTGCTGAAGTCGATATCCCGCGCCTGGAAGCCGGGAGTGTCTTCGTTGGCCAGGTTCGCCGCGAGAATCTCGCTGCGTTGCATGCGCAAACCCAGGGCGCGTTCGTGAACGCCGAGGGCGTCATCAATCCGTATACTCATTCACCGATACCTTTGCAGCACGAGCGGACCGAACGACAGCCCGCAGCTTTGCGGGAGTGTTTGCAGAATCCGTGCCGAACCATCAAACGCAGGTAACTGGCTGTTTTAAATGAGTAATTTCATCAAGCGCAGCGCCACACCAGTGTTCCTCCTTCCGCATCGAAAGGCCTTGCGCAAGCGAAGCGGAAAGGCCGTTTCCGCCTGGTGCGTCACGGCCCTGCTGATGCTGACCGTTGTTGCCCAGGCACGCGCGGACGCCACCGCGCAGGTACAGCAAGCGCTGGAAAATCACGTACGCGACATGCTCGAGCGGCAGGCGGAGCGCCAGGGCTGGCAGGGCATGCAGCTGCGCTACGAAACCGACCTACCGGCGAGCGCCGCCAACCTCGCGCCCTGCGCAGGCGTCTTGCAGATACGCGCCACCGGCGATGCGCCCTCCGCCATGGAGCGCCAGCAGCTGGCGATCAGCTGCCCGGGCACGCCCGGTTGGTCGCTGAGCGCCACCGCCCAGGCGCACGTATTCCTGCCCGCAGTGCATGCCGAGGGGATCATCGATCGCGGCCAGACGATCCGTGACAGCGACGTCCGATTGGAGCGCATCAACATCGCCAAGGCCCGGCGCGGTTATTACAACCGCCTGGATGAAGTCATCGGCATGGCCGCCAAACGCCGTATCCGTGCCGGCCAGACCATCACGCCATCGCTGTTGGAGCAGGCCATGGCCGTCAAACGCGGGGAGCCGGTGAAGATCGTTGCCAGCAACGACGGCATCGAAGCCTCCGCCTCCGGCGAAGCCCTTGGCGATGGGCAGCCCGGCGAGGTCATCCGCGTGCGCAACACGCGCAGCGGCAAGGTGATCGATGCGAAGGTGCTCGAGGCCGGGGTGGTGACCAGTACCTTTTGAGCGAGAAGGGACAGCGGGCACCTATATAGGAATCGGTCAAAACGGGCCGGGCCACCATCACCTTCTGCGGTCCGGATCGCCAGCAAGCTGGCTCCTACAAAAAGACCGCTCCCATAGGTGGGCGCGGCGCCGTCGCTTTTTGTGGGAGCGGTCTCGACCGCGAAGGGACCCGGCAAGCGTTGCGAATAAAGCGGGACATTTGCGATTGTTTTTCGAGAGGTGCCGCCGCGTCGCGGCCTGCACTCTGTCAGCCTTAGCCAGCACCATCCGCCTTTCGTAGGAGCGAGCTTGCTCGCGATCCCCTCTTCGAATTCTCGTCTGCAAGTCAGCCGTGCGCTCCTACGCAGTCAATGATTGAGGCGGGTTAATCCGCGACACCCATTTAATGAGCTCAAAAAGAATCCAAATTTTTTGACGTCAGGATTTAATCCCGCGCCAAGGGCTGTCGCCTTACCTTTTCAGCAGGCAGTCAAGCCAGCTCCTAACAGCCCAATGCACGAAGGATGATCACCATGGCCCTGTCCATTCACACTAACTATTCCGCACTGACCACCAACACCAGCCTGAACAAGTTCAACTCCGCCCTGGCCACCAACCAGCAGCGCCTGGGTACCGGTCTGCGCATCAACAGCGCCGCCGACGACGCCGCCGGCCTGCAGATCGCTACGCGCCTGAACGCTCAGAGCCGCGGCATGGGCGTTGCGATGCGTAACACCGGTGACGCTACTTCGATGCTGCAGACTGCCGAAGGTGCGTTCTCCGAAATGACGGACATCGTGCAGCGCATGAAGGACCTGGCCACTCAGGGCGCGAACGACACCAATAGCGGCGCAGATCTAATCTCTTTGCAAGGTGAATACGACGCGCTAGGTGAAGAGCTTGCCAATATCATGGACAACACCAAATACGCTGGTGAAAACCTATTCAGCTCTACCGGCAAGTTTGCGAATGATGTGACGTTCCAAATTGGTGCCAGTGCTGAAGAAACAATGGATGTTTCCTTGGGGGCGTCGCTGACTAGCGTAACTGATGCATTGACCAGCGGCTCAGTTGCCTTTACGGGCGCCTCCGGGACAGAGATTGCCACGACGGCCGATGCAACTACCGCACTAAACGACAACGCAAACGGGACCATCACCAAGCTAGAAACCGCCCTCAACGCACTCGGTTCCATGCGCGCAGAGTTCGGTGCTAGCATCAACCGCCTGAACCATATCAACAACAACCTGGCCAACATGAAGGACAACACCGAGATGGCCAAGGGCCGGATCATGGATGCCGACTTCGCCGTTGAAAGCGCCAACATGAGCAAGAACTCCATGCTCATGCAGTCGGGCATTTCCATGCTCAAGCAAGCTGGCCAGATGCCAGGCATGGTTATGGGCCTGCTGGGCTAAGCCACACCCTTATACGTCGGTCGCAACGACCGGCGTTGAAAAGCCCCGACTGGTTCGGGGCTTTTTCGTTTTCCGGCATCAGGAAGTTTTGCTTCCGACCAATGGCAAACCTTTTCCCGGAGTTGCCCCATACACAAGATATGCCCGATTAATCGGCTTAATGCCGTTGCAAGCGCATACATATGCCTATTGGCAATGATCCAGCTTGTGTCCCGGCAACGTCCGTTCGGCGCTTTGCTGTAACAACTGACTTGTAGTATCAAAAAAACGACGCCAAGATGCCGCCGCCCGGTATGCCAACCTCATCACGCCGGAAGTCGTCTTTCCTCCTCACGTTAGGTGCTCATGACCTCATCCTTGACCCGTACGGCCACCGATGCCCTCATCTGCCCCCTGTTGAAAACCGGCCGAGGCGGTTGTGCTGCTCGTTTCGAGCCAGCTCGCTACCAGCTCGTGCGGCAACATGAAGAAAGCGAAGAGCGGCTGGACCTCGGTTTCTCCGGCAGTCGCGTGCTCGAACGCCTGCTGCAAGTTCCCGGCGAGGTCGTTTCACGTGATGAGTTGATGGCTTACGCCTGGGAAGGACGGGTCGTCGGTCAGGGTAGCCTTAATCAGCAGATTTACACCCTGCGCCAGGCGCTGTTTGACAGCCGCAACCAGATCATCCAGACGCTGCCGCGGCGGGGCTATCTGTTCAATCCGCAGTACCTGGTCGCCGACGAGGCGCCTCCGTCGATCGCCGAGGCGCCGGCGCTTGTTGCCGAGACGCCTGTACCTGTTGCCGAGGCGCCAGCCACTCTGCTGATGGAACTGCCGGTGCCCGGCACGACGGCAACGCACAGCGTGGCCAAACCAGCACGACGCGCTCGCTCATGGCAGGCCGCCGCCCTTGCCGGCACCGGCATGATGGTGCTGGTTGGCCTGGCAACGCTTGGCTTTCGCCTGGCCAGCAGCTCGGTGCCCTCGTTCATGCAGACCGTCGAGGTAGGCGCGCTCGAGGTCCTCTATGTGGAAAAGAGCCAGCGTCTGCTCGATTCGCTGGTTAAGGAAACACGGCCTCTGGTCGATAGCATGGCAAGCATGAGTGCCGAACGGGCCCGGCTAATCGTCAACATGTCCCCGGGTTTCTATGAAATCCGCTGTCTGCAGAATGATGGACGGGTCAATTGGCTCAAGGTTCACAAGAGCCGCATCCAGACGATTCCCAGCGACCATTTACAAGAGTGCCTGCAATGAATAGCCAAAACGAGACCGGCACTGTCGGCAAACGCACGCTACTGGTGATGGCGCCCGCTGCGCTGCTGCTATGGGCGTTCGTAGCGATGGGCACTACCGGCACGGCTTCGTCCAGCCTCGATGGTCATTACAGTTCCAGTGGGCGTGTATTGCTGAGCGACGGCACGACCCTCAAGGTCAGCCAAAGTCTGGTCTTCAACAAGGGCCGCTTTTACTCGATGACGCGCAACGCGCCAGCCATCGTCGAGGCATCCGGTCGGCTGGAAACGGATCTGCTCGGGCGGGCGTCGCTGGTTGTCGAAGAGGGTCAGGTACACGGCCTGGGGCCGCAGGAGCAGATGGACGACGAACTGGTGTTCAACCTGTTCTATGGCTCGCACAAGGGCGCGCGCATCACCCTCGAACAGGTCGGCGCCTGCCTCTACGGCGTCGAGACCCGGCAGGTCTATTGCGCTGACGATCACCCTCACCGCGGCTGAAACACAGCAGCCCATTGCAATGGCGGGGTAGTCAGTGTCCGTCGGCGTCATGATGAATCCGATGTAGCCGCGTTGCCGGTAGTTGCTCGTCCGGGCGGGATCTTCGCTGGATTAAACGACGGAGCCGGCACTGCATTGCGCATAGGGAGCGAGCTTGCCTGCGAGTGAAGGTACGGCGCGCATCGAAGGTTGCGGCCTCCCCGAGGCCCATTCGCCAGCAAGCTGGCTCCTACACAAAGCATCGTCTGCCCTCCGCGCCCTGTCGGAGCGCGCTTGCTCGCGAATTGCTTGAAGCTACGCTTCAGGAGCCCTCGCCGCTATAGCTCGCTCCACTTTCGGAGAAGCGCACCTGGCCGTAGCTGTCGCCAAACAGCTCCTTGTACAGCGCTTCGGCCGAGGCGGTCAGCAGCAGGATTTCCACCCGGCGGTTGGCGCCGTTTTGCGGGTCATCGGGGTGCAGCGGCATGACGTCGGCCTGCGCCGTTACCTGCAGCACCGCGCGTTCACCAAGGCCCGCATCGACCAGGGCATGACGCGCACGCAAGGCACGATCGCCAGACAGGTTCCAGTTGTTGTAACCGTTCTTTTGCCGATACGGCGTGGCATCGGTGTGACCGCTGATGATCAGCTTGTTATCCACCTTCACCAGCACACCCGCCAGCACACCGAGGAGTTTCTGAAAGTGCGGGTTCAAGGTGGCGCTGCCGCGCTGGAACATGAAGCGTTGCTGGTCGTCCTTGATCAGAATGCGCAGCCCCTGCGGGACCACATCCACTTCGAGGTTGGCCAGTGCATCGACTTCGTTTGCCACTTCGCGCATCAGGTCGGCAAGCTTCTTCAGCTCTTCGGTCGAACCATAGTTGTGGCTGCCATCCTGCTCGCGCTTCGAGTCGCTAGCCTCTGTGTTCTCGGCCTGAGGCGGGCGCACCGGCATCCCGTCCAGTTCCAGAGGCGAGCGGCTGGTACCGTCGAAGATACCGGCGCCGCCATCGACCAGCGGGTTGCTTTCCATCTCACCGTAGGACGGGTTGGATTTTTCCATCTGCGGCTGGATGATCCACAGCACCATGAACAGCGCCATCATCGCCAGGGTGAAGTCGGCAAAAGCCACCTTCCAGGCGCCGCCATGCTCGTCGCCGTGATCCTTTTTGCTACGGCGCTTGATGATGATCTCGTGGTCGCCGCCGCCCTTGCTCTTGTCGCGGCTCCTCATGCGGCGTCCCTTTCTTCCTCATACTGGGTGACCCAGTTTTCCAGCTGGCGGAAGGCCGGTTTGACGTCCTGTTCGATCAGCTTGCGCCCCGCGTCCACCGCCAGCAGCGTGGGCTTGCCGGCGACGTGAGCGACCAGCGTGGTGCGCACGCATTCGAGCGCCGACAGTTCGGTCTTGATCCGCTGCGACATGGCGTTGGACAGCGGGTCCATCAGGCAGTAGCAGAAGAAAATGCCGAGGAACGTGCCCACCAGAGCCGCCGCCACATGGGCGCCGATTTCCGCGACGCTGCCGCCGATGCTGCCCATGGTGATAATGATGCCCATGATCGCCGCGAGAATGCCGAAGCCGGGCATGGCCTCGCCGATCTTGTGCAGCGAACGCGCCGGCTGCAGCAAGGCGTGCTCCATGGCTTCGAGTTCCTGCTCGAGGAAGCCTTCCAGTTCGTGAGCGGTAATCTTGCCCATGGCCATCAGACGGAAGTTGTCGGCGATGAAGGCCATCAGGTTACGTTCCTGCAGAATCAGCGGGTAACGGACGAACAGGTCGCTCTGCTCCGGCTCCTCGATATGCGAATCGAGCACCTTGAGCCCGCCGACATCGACCATTTCCAGCAATTCGTAGAGCAGCATCAGCAACTGACGCTGAAACTCCTCGCCACGGCGCTGATAGGCGAACACGCCCTTGATCTGATGCAGCATCTCGATCAGCACTTCCTTGGGGTTGCCCACGACCAGGCTGCCGAGCGCGGCACCGAGGATGATGACCACCTCGGCGGGCTGCCAGAGCATGCCCATGTCGCCGTGCGCCATGGCGTAGCCGCCCAGCACGCAGCCGATGATGATGAAGGCGCCTAATACTTTCTGCATGACTACTGATTTCTCTCGGTGAGGAACCGGCAAGCCTTGCCGATTGCCTGTTTGCTTAGCTGACAGACCCGGGCGTCGCTGACTTCCAGCACCAGGGCGATTTCTTTCAGGCTTAGTTCGTGCTGGTAATACAGCGTCAGAACCAGACGCTCGCGCTCATCCAGGCGTGCCAGCGCCTGGGCCAGCACGCGCTCCTTGATCAGGCGCTCCTCGAACAGCTCGGTGGTATCCGGGAAATGTTCATGGCCGCTCTGCAACAGCTCGTCGAGGCTTTCGATGGCCTCAGAGGAATCAGCACAAAGAAATTCCTGGTATTCCTTTTCATCGAGGCCGGTGTGGGCCTTGATTTCCTCATCGCTGGGTTCATGGCCCAGCTGACGCGACAGGTCGCGGATTGCATCGCGCACTTTGTGTGCCTGTTGGCGGACCTGACGCGGTCGCCAGTCCTGGCGGCGAAGCTCATCGAGAATCGCGCCGCGGATACGCAGGGAAGCGAACTTGCCGAAGCCTTCGTCCGGCTCGCCGTAACGGCGCAGGCCTTCGAGCAAGCCCATCATGCCGATCTGTTCCATGTCCTCACGGTCGAGCACCTGGTTGGCCTGCAGTGACAGCTGGCGAACGATACGTTTGACCAGCGGCAGGTACTGCATCAGCCAGCGCTGCTCGACCGCCGGCGCAAACACCGAGGGCGCGGCCGGCGTGGCGCCGTAGTAGTCGATGGGGCAAGTGGCACTCATGGCGGGGCCTTTACTGCACGATCAGCTTGTTGACCAGCACGTGCTTGAAGGGCACCGCGGCATTCTTGCTGGCAAAGTCGGCGAACAGGTTCGTTTCCAGACGTGCCTGCAACTCGTCGATCTTCAACCCACGCAACTCGTCAAAAGACAGGGACGACAGGTAACCCACCACCGAATTACGCACGATGGGCTCGGCTTGCTCGAATTTCGGCGGCTCATCCGAGGCATCCGCCTGCAGCGCCAGGTCCAATACGAAGTAGTGCTCACGCCCATCACCGCGCACGCTGACGATGACTTTCTCCACCGGGAAGAACACGTACTCCGACGGCTCGACCGGCTCAGTCTCCACAACCGCTTCTGAGCTGGTACCTTCCAGGCCGGGCTTGAGCAGCCAGTAACTGACGCCAACGCCGCCGGCAACGGTCAGGACATTGAGCAACAGCATCAGCAGGACAATACGGGGCGTCGACATAACACACTCACAAATGACTAATTAGGTTGAATCGGTTCAAACCGTGATCAATACATCCCGGGGGCGACTGCTCTCCCGGCTCTGTTCCTGCTCGTGCGACCGCGCCGCCAGAGGCAACTCCTCACCGGCCAGCGCCGCGCGCTGACGCTGCTGGCCCTGCTGGCCGCCGCTGTCGGCACCCACCTGCACGTTGACCTGCACGAAATGCTGGCCCACCAGTTCATGGCGCAGGCGATCACTGGTCTGTTGCAGCAGTCGCGCCACATCGGCGTTCGCCGCGCTCAGATGAACGTTCAGCCGGCCCGACTCATGGCTGAGCATGATTTCCATGCTGCCCAGCTCTGGCGGATCGAGACGGATGGTGGCGCTCTGGATCTTCTGCTGGATCTGCAGATCGACGTTCTCACGCAGTGCATGCAGCATCTGCTCGCCCCACTTGGCCTCCGGCGCCTGCAGCTTCAGCGCACGATCAGCCGCCTGGGCCGGCGTCGTCTGTCCACGCTCGACTGTGCTGGTCAGCGGCTCCCCGGCTTCCACCGGCTCGGCCACGCCCAGCAGCGGCTCCAGCGAGGCTGTCGGCAAGGTCTCGGCCAGCGTCGGTGCGACTGTGGACGACGCCAGGTTCACCTCGACGGTGGGCTTCGGCATGGCCGGCATGACCAGGTTCGCCTCGGCGGCTTGGCGCTGAAAGCCACCTGTCATCAGCGCTTGGAGCGGCTCGCCCTGAGCGTTCTGGAACGGCTGATCGTCAAGCGGCGCTTGCCCTGGCAACCAGGCGAGCAGTTCCTCCGCTGGCGGTACGACGGCTTCTGGCAACGCCTGCGGGGCCGGTTCAGCGGTCGCACCCGGTCGCCCCGCATCACGAGCCTGAATTTCGGCCAGCTGCTGATCGATCATGCCCAACAGCCATTGTTCGGGGGTCAGTTCCTGCGGCGTCTCGGCGCCCTGGGTGGCGGTGCCGCCCAGCTGCCTGACCTGTCCCCGCTCGGTTGCCGGGGCCGACAGTGCGCCTTGCAACAAGGCCGCAGGTAACCCGCTCGGCAGAGCCTCGCTCTCGCTGGATACATGCTGCATGCGCTCACCGAAACCACGGAGGGTCTCGCCTGTCAGCTGCCGGCCAGCAGCGGGCTGGCCGCCGCTGGCAGCGCGTACCGGCGTTGGCAGCGCGGACTCGG
>NZ_AGSX01000067.1 GCF_000235745.1 Stutzerimonas stutzeri SDM-LAC
GGCCACGTCAAGGGCGCCTTCACCGGTGCCATCCACCACCGCGCCGGCAAGTTCGAGATGGCGGACAAGGGCACCCTGTTCCTCGACGAGATCGGCGAGCTGTCGCTGACCCTGCAGGCCAAGCTGCTGCGCGTGCTGCAGTACGGCGACCTGCAGCGCATCGGCGACGACCGCAGCCTCAAGGTCAACGTGCGCATCCTCGCCGCCACCAACCGCGACTTGAAAAGCGCGGTGCTGGCCGGGGAGTTTCGTGCCGACCTCTACCACCGCCTCAGCGTGTTCCCGATCAGGGTGCCGGCACTGCGCGAGCGGCAGGAAGACATCGCCTTGCTCAGCGGTTTCTTCTGCGAACGATGCCGCAGCCAGCTGGGCCTCGGCGGACTGGCGCTGAGCAAGGCCGCGCTGACGTTGCTGCAGCGCTACCCCTGGCCTGGCAACGTGCGCGAACTGGAGCATGCCATCCACCGCGCCGCGGTACTGGCGCGGGCCGAACAGGGCACGGGAGAGGTGCTGCTCAAACCGTCCTATTTCTGCCTGGAAGGGCCGACTGCCACCGTCAGCCAGCTGCCACCGGCACCCGCCGGCCTGCCCGGCGTTGGTTTGCGCGAGGCACTCGACGAATTCCAGGGGCGCCTGATTCGCCAGACGCTGGAGAGCTTCAACGGCAACTGGTCGGCCACCGCCCGCGAGCTGCAACTCGACACCGGCAATCTGCATCGCTTGGCAAGGCGCCTGGGCATCAAGTAGCCGGACACGCAGCCTGGTCAGCCTCGCGTCGGTGGCGACAAGCTGGAGGTGCGCGGCTACATCGGCATCGAGGCGCTGGGGCGCAGCCAGACCTGGGTTCGTCAGTAACGCGATCAACTCGCAGACAGCAAAAAGGCGCCCTAAGGCGCCTTTTCGTTGCAGCTAAGCGGGAATCAAGCCTTGGCTTTCTTCGCAGCGCGGTTGCGCTCGCCTTCGTCGAGGATCTTCTTGCGAAGACGGATCGATTTCGGCGTCACTTCGCACAGCTCATCGTCCTGGATGAATTCCAGAGCCTGCTCCAGCGTGAAGCGAACTGGCGGAACCAGGGCGATGGTTTCGTCCTTGCCCGAAGCGCGCATGTTGTCGAGCTTCTTGCCCTTGGTCGGGTTCACGCCCATGTCGTTGTCACGGCTGTTCAGGCCGACGATCTGACCGTTGTAGATTTCCTGCCCGTGCTCGACGAACAGCTTGCCGCGCGCCTGCAGGGTTTCCAGGGAATAGGTCAGTGCCTTGCCGGTATCGATCGACACCAGTACGCCGTTCTGACGGCCGGACATCTGGCCGGACTTCATCACGTCGTAACGGTCGAAGATCGAGGTCAGGATGCCTGCACCGTTGGTGATGGTCAGGAACTGGTTACGGAAACCGATCAGACCACGGGCCGGGATGTTGTATTCCAGACGCACACGACCCTTGCCATCCGGCACCATGTTGCTCAGATCGCCCTTACGCAGGCCCATCTCTTCCATGACCTTGCCCTGGGCTTCTTCAGGAATGTCGATGGTGACGTTCTCGAACGGCTCGTGCTTGGCGCCATCGACTTCACGAATGATTACTTCGGGACGGCCTACGCCCATCTCGAAGCCTTCGCGGCGCATGTTCTCGATCAGTACCGACAGGTGCAGTTCACCACGACCGGAGACCTTGAACTTGTCAGCCGAGTCGCCTTCCTCGACGCGCAGGGCCACGTTGTACAGCAGCTCCTTGTCCAGGCGCTCCTTGATGTTACGGCTGGTGACGAACTTGCCTTCCTTGCCGCAGAACGGCGAGTCATTGACCTGGAAGGTCATGGAAACGGTCGGCTCGTCGACGGTCAGCGGCTTCATCGCTTCGACGTTGTTCTGGTCGCACAGGGTGTCGGAGATGAACAGCTCGTCGAAACCGCTGATGCAGACGATGTCACCGGCGGTGGCTTCGTCGACGTCGACGCGGTGCAGACCGTGGTGACCCATCAGCTTGAGGATACGGCCGTTACGCTTCTTGCCATGCATGTCGATGGCGGTGACCGGGGTGTTCGGCTTGACGCGACCACGGGCGATACGGCCGACACCGATGATGCCGAGGAAGCTGTTGTAGTCCAGCGCGGAGATCTGCATCTGGAACGGGCCGTCGATATCGACGTTCGGAGCCGGTACGTGGTCGACGATGGCCTGGTACAGCGGCGTCATGTCTTCGGCCATGTCGGTGTGATCCAGACCGGCGATGCCGTTCAGGGCCGAGGCGTAGACGACCTGGAAGTCCAGCTGCTCTTCGGTGGCGCCGAGGTTGTCGAACAGGTCGAAGATCTGATCCAGCACCCAGTCAGGACGCGCGCCCGGACGGTCGACCTTGTTGATCACGACAATCGGGCGCAGGCCGGCTTCGAAGGCCTTCTTGGTCACGAAGCGGGTTTGCGGCATCGGGCCGTCCTGGGCGTCGACCAGCAGCAGCACGGAGTCGACCATCGACATCACGCGCTCCACTTCACCGCCGAAGTCGGCGTGGCCGGGGGTGTCGACGATGTTGATGCGGTATTCGTTCCAGCGAATGGCGGTGTTCTTGGCCAGGATGGTGATGCCGCGCTCTTTTTCCTGGTCGTTGGAGTCCATCACGCGCTCGTCGTTGAGCTCGCCGCGCTCCAGGGTGCCGGACTGACGCAGAAGCTTGTCGACCAGGGTGGTTTTGCCATGGTCAACGTGAGCAATGATGGCGATGTTACGTAGATTCTCGATCACAGTAGTGGTCTCGTAGTTGGGATGGACTGCACGGCAAATGCCTCAAGCGGCCCAACGCGAAAAATTGGATGAAGGGAAGAGCTCGTTAACGACGTGTCGCGGCAATTTAGCCGCGCAGCGGGTCGGGAGGGCGATGGCGGATACTGCCGCCTAGCAGGCCGGGCTGTTTAGCTCGGACGATAAACGCGCACATTGACATGCCCCTCACTCAACAGATGATGAGCATGCAGGCGGCTCATGACACCTTTATCGCAATACAGCAGGTACTGGCGATTCACGTCCAGCTCCTTGAAACGGTTGTTCAGTGCATAGAACGGCAGCGTATGCACTTCGATGCCCTGCAGTTGCAGAGGTTCGTCCTCGGCAAGGTCAGGATGGCGAATGTCGAGCACCACCTGCCCGGCACTCGCCTCGATGACTTCTTCAACTTGCAAATCCTGGCCCAGCTCGTCGATCACTCGGTCGATCGCCACCTGGCGCGTGTTTGCCATGGCGCGCTCGAGCACCGCCATGTCGAACTGCTTCTCTTCGTGTTCGATGCGGTAGCGCTTGGCCTTGGTGGTCGGGTTCTTCGAGATCACGCCGCAGTACTCGGGCATGTTCTTGGCAAACTCGGCGGTGCCGATTTCGAAGGCGGTATCGATGATGTCCTGTTTGTGGCTGGCGATCAGTGGTCGCAGCACCAGCATATCGGTGGCCGAGTCGATCACCGACAGATTCGGCAGCGTCTGGCTCGACACCTGGGAAATCGCCTCGCCAGTGACCAGCGCATCGATATGCAGGCGCTCGGCGATCTGCGTGGAGGCGCGCAGCATCATGCGCTTCAAGACCACGCCCATCTGGCTATTGTCGACCTTCTCGAGAATCTCGCCGACGACTTCCTCGAAGGGCACGCTGATAAACAGAACGCGGTGAGAGCTGCCGTACTTCTTCCATAGATAGTGGGCGACTTCCATCACGCCCAGCTCATGGGCGCGGCCGCCAAGATTGAAGAAGCAGAAATGCGTCATAAGCCCGCGGCGCATCATCTGGTATGCCGCCACAGTGGAGTCGAAGCCGCCAGACATCAGCACCAGCGTTTGTTCCAGCGCACCCAGCGGATAGCCGCCGATCCCGTCATGCTGGGCATGAACGATGAACAGGCGCTGATCACGAATTTCCATCCGCACTTCGATTTCCGGCGCCTTCAGCGAAATACCGGCCGCGCCGCATTCCTCGCGCAACCGACTACCGACGAGCCGCTCGACATCCATCGAGCTGAACGGGTGCTTGCCGGCGCGCTTGCAGCGCACGGCGAAGATCTTGCCAGCCAGCCGATCAGCGAAGTGCGCCTTGCATTTCTCGACGATGTCCTCTGGGTCGACCAGTGGATACTCGTGGACTTCCAGGCAGTGCGCAATGCCCGGTGTGCAACGCAGGCGCTCGATCATCTGCTGCAGGATTTTCGCGTCGCTGAGCGCAGTTTCCACCTCAACGTTGTCCCACACCCCTTCCACCCGCAGTTCGGGATCGAGGTCGCGCAGCACGGTGCGGATGTTCTTCGCCAACTGGCGAATGAAGCCCTTGCGCACCGGCGGGCTCTTGATGGTGATTTCTGGGAATACTTTGACGATCAGCTTCATGGAAACAGCGCGTGCGCTGGCAAGGCGTGAAAAGAGGGGGGCGGAGTATATCGGAAATTGATCAAGCTTTAGGCAGTTTTATCAAACGCACCTTATGCGCACTCAAATTGAACAACCCCAAGCAACGTTGCACCAATACAGTGCAGGAAAACACTGCCGTGCGGCGTCGCGCGTCGCGCCTGCACGGCAAGACCCCGTCAGCAGGCATCAAGCGCCAATACAGAGCGCTGGCATGCAATTTGCTCCCTTGTGAGGCAGATCGCCTTGGCGGAACATCGCCGCCCGGCTTCACCCTGATTCGGAAGCGCCAGTCAGCTTCCACCACTTGGAGAACACCATGTCGAAGTCGCTTCAACTGATCAAAGATTACGATGTGAAGTGGATTGATCTGCGCTTCACTGATACCAAAGGCAAGCAGCACCACGTCACCATCCCGGCTCGTGATGCCCACGACGAAGATTTCTTTGAGCACGGCAAGATGTTCGACGGCTCCTCCATCCATGGCTGGAAGGGCATCGAAGCGTCCGACATGATCCTGATGCCGGTCGACGAGACTGCCGTGCTGGACCCGTTCACCGAAGAGCCGACCCTGATCCTGGTCTGCGATATCGTCGAGCCGAGCACCATGCAGGGTTACGACCGTGACCCGCGCTCGATCGCCAAGCGCGCCGAGGAGTTCCTCAAGTCCACCGGCATCGGCGACACCGTATTCGTCGGCCCGGAGCCCGAGTTCTTCATCTTCGACGAAGTGAAGTTCAAGTCCGACATCTCCGGCTCGATGTTCAAGATTTACTCCGAGCAGGGCTCCTGGATGACCGACCAGGACGTCGAAGGCGGCAACAAGGGCCATCGCCCAGCCGTCAAGGGCGGTTACTTCCCGGTTCCCCCGTGCGACCACGACCACGAAATCCGTACGGCCATGTGCAACGCCATGGAAGAGATGGGCCTGGTCATCGAAGTGCACCACCACGAAGTGGCGACTGCCGGCCAGAACGAAATCGGCGTGAAGTTCAACACGCTGGTTGCGAAGGCTGACGAAGTCCAGACCCTGAAGTATTGCGTGCACAACGTGGCCGATGCCTATGGCAAGACAGCGACCTTCATGCCGAAGCCGCTGTACGGCGACAACGGTTCGGGCATGCACGTGCACATGTCCATCTCCAAGGATGGCAAGAACACCTTCTCCGGCGAAGGCTATGCCGGCCTGTCCGATACCGCGCTGTACTTCATCGGCGGCATCATCAAGCACGGCAAGGCGCTGAACGGTTTCACCAACCCGTCGACCAACTCCTACAAGCGTCTGGTCCCGGGTTTCGAAGCTCCGGTTATGCTGGCCTACTCGGCTCGCAACCGCTCCGCCTCGATCCGTATTCCGTACGTCTCCAGCCCGAAAGCCCGCCGTATCGAAGCGCGCTTCCCGGACCCGGCCGCCAACCCCTACCTGTGCTTCGCCGCACTGCTGATGGCTGGTCTGGACGGCATCCAGAACAAGATTCACCCTGGCGATGCCGCTGACAAGAACCTGTACGATCTGCCGCCGGAAGAAGGCAAGCTGATCCCGCAGGTCTGCGGAAGCCTGAAGGAAGCGCTGGAAGAACTCGACAAGGGCCGTGCGTTCCTGACCAAGGGCGGCGTGTTCAGCGACGACTTCATCGATGCCTACCTCGAGCTGAAGAGCGAGGAAGAAATCAAGGTCCGCACCTTCGTGCATCCGCTGGAATACGACCTGTACTACAGCGTCTAAGCCAGTTTGCGTGACTGAAAAGCCTCCTTCGGGAGGCTTTTTCGTTTCTGCGGTGTCACTAGCCAGCAACCCACGTTACGGCAAGCGGCCGCAGTGGCGTCGATCGCAAATCGCAACGGTTGCACTTGCCTAGCCGCCGGAGCGGTGCAAGGCTTCCAATCATCCCTAACGCGGAGCTTCCTATGCGCATTGCATTGTTCAGCCTGCTGCTCATCGTCATCGCCCCCGCCATGGCGCAGATCTACAAATACACCGACGACAAGGGCAACACTGTCTTCACCAATCAACCTCCCGAGGGCGTCGAGGCAAACGCTGTCGATCTTCCACCCGCCAACACCGTGAACATCCAGACGCCCGACGCCCCGCCACCGCTTGCCAACGAGCAACGCAGCGAGGGACAACGGCAGCCCTATCGAAGCCTCGCAATCGGCGGCATCCCGGATGAGCAGGCGTTGCGAGCCAACAGCGGCACCTTTGTCGTTAACGCCCAACTCGATCCGCCGCTAAAGCCGGGCCACCAGATCCGCTTCCTGCTCGACGGCGTTCCCCAGGCAGAACCCAGCACCACGACTGCACTGCAGCTGACCAACGTGGATCGCGGAACCCACCTGCTCGAAGTGCAGGTGCTCAGCGGTGGGCAGGTCGTGCAGCAGGCCGAGGAACAATTCACCGTTCAGCGGGTGCACACTTCAAGCCCGGCACGCCGATGAGGCGCGCTTTGCGGCTTGGCCTGTTCGGCCTGTTGCTGACCCTCGCGCTACCCGCTGGCGCGGCGATCTACAGTTATATCGACGCCGAGGGTAATCGAGTTTTTACCGATCGCCCCGCGGGCCACGCAGCCGAACCGGTCGAGACCAGACCGGCCAACAGCATGGCAGCCCAGCCCGTGCCGCCACTGAAGCAGGCGATCAAGGTGCTCAAGCCAACCATGCCCGGCTACACCTTGATCGATATCGTGCAACCCGTTGCCGATGCCACCATCCGCAACAATGCCGGCGAGCTGACAGTCAGCGTGACCAGTAATCCCGCTTTGCATCCCGGTCACCAATATCGCGTGTTACTCGATGGCGCCCCGGCAGGCGCGCCGGGCGAGAGCCCTGTAGTGATGCTGCAAAACGTCGACCGAGGCAGCCACCAGCTGATGGTCGACGTTATCGATAGTCAAGGTGAGAGCCTGCAGTCCAGCGCGCCCCGTGTATTCCACATGATGCGCACCTCTCTTGCGCAGCGCCGCATGGTCAACCCATGCAAGAAGGGCGACTACGGCGTCCGCCCCGAGTGCGCGTTGAAAGACAAGCCGAAGGAAAAGAAAGACATTCCATTCGTGCCCTTTCTATGATCATTCTATGCACCGGAATGGTGCATAGAGTCAGTCATCTGATTTAGCGCTGCCCTTCCTCGTTCGACGCCCTGCTCTGGAGCCCTAGAGCTCCCGGCGCCGTGCCCGAAATGGTGCGCATTGGTTTGCTTCTTGCATTTGCTGCCTTACACCCCGGACGCAGACTGCCATGATCAACGAAGCCCTACAGCGCCTGCTGATCGACAATCTCACCACCGCCACCCTGCTGCTGAATTCAAGGTTGCGCCTGGAATACATGAATCCCGCTGCCGAGATGCTGCTGGCAGTCAGCGGCCAGCGCAGCCACGGCCAGTTCATCAGCGAACTCTTCACTGAATCGTCCGAAGCCTTGGCCGCATTGCGCCTCGCTGTCGAACAAGCACATCCATTCACCAAGCGGGAAGCGACACTGACCTCCGCCAGCGGGCAGTCGCTGACCGTGGACTACGCCGTGACGCCGGTACTGACGAAGCAGGAGACGATGCTCCTGCTGGAAGTGCTGCCACGCGACCGGCTACTGCGTATCACCAAGGAAGAGGCGCAGCTATCCAAGCAGGAAACCACCAAGATGCTGGTGCGTGGCCTCGCCCATGAGATCAAGAATCCGCTCGGTGGTATACGCGGTGCAGCCCAGCTGCTGGCACGCGAACTACCCGAAGAGCACCTCAAGGACTACACCGAAGTCATTATCGAGGAGGCTGATCGCCTGCGAAATCTGGTCGACCGTATGCTCGGGTCGAACAAGCTGCCATCGCTGGCCGTGACCAACATTCACGAGATTCTCGAACATGTCGCCAGCCTGATCGAAGCCGAATGCCAGGGCAGCCTCATTTTGGTGCGCGACTATGACCCGAGCATTCCCGAGGTGCTGATGGATCGCGAACAGATGATTCAGGCCGTGCTCAACATCATGCGCAACGCCATGCAGGCGCTTGCCGGGCAATCCGAACTGGGGCTCGGCCGCCTGACGCTGCGCACTCGCTCGCTGCGCCAATTCACCATTGGCCATATCCGCCATCGCCTGGTGGCGCGAATCGAAATCATCGACAACGGCCCGGGCATCCCCGCCGAACTGCAGAACACCCTCTTCTACCCGATGGTCAGCGGCCGCCCTGACGGCACCGGGCTGGGCCTGGCCATCACCCAGAACATCATCAGCCAGCACCAGGGCCTGATCGAATGCGAAAGCCATCCCGGGCATACCGCGTTCTCGATCTTCCTACCGCTGGAACAAGGAGCACCAACCGCATGAGTCGCAGCGAAACTGTCTGGATTGTCGACGATGACCGCTCCATCCGCTGGGTGTTGGAGAAAGCGCTGCAACAGGCGGGCATGACCACCGAGAGTTTCGACAGTGCCGATGGCGTACTGGCGAAGCTCGCGCGGCAACAGCCGGACGTGATCATTTCTGACATCCGCATGCCCGGCATCAGCGGCCTCGACATGCTCGCGCAGATCCGCGATCACTACCCGCGCCTGCCGGTGATCATCATGACCGCGCATTCGGACCTCGACAGTGCAGTGGCGTCCTATCAGGGCGGCGCCTTCGAGTACCTGCCCAAGCCTTTCGACGTCGATGATGCCGTGTCCCTGGTCAAGCGCGCGAATCAGCACGCGAAGGAGCAGCAAGGCCTCAAGCCGCCAGCCGACCCGCGCCACACGACGGAGATCATTGGCGAAGCACCGGCGATGCAGGAGGTGTTCCGCGCCATTGGTCGCCTTTCCCACTCCAACATCACGGTCTTGATCAATGGCGAATCCGGCACCGGCAAAGAACTGGTCGCCCACGCCCTGCATCGCCACAGCCCGCGTTCGGCCTCGCCCTTCATTGCGCTGAACATGGCCGCGATCCCCAAGGACCTGATGGAGTCGGAGCTGTTCGGTCACGAGAAAGGCGCCTTTACCGGCGCCGCCAACCAGCGTCGCGGCCGCTTCGAGCAGGCCGATGGCGGCACCCTGTTTCTCGACGAAATCGGCGACATGCCCGCCGACACCCAGACCCGCCTCCTGCGCGTCCTGGCGGACGGCGAGTTCTATCGAGTCGGCGGTCATATACCGGTCAAGGTCGACGTGCGCATCGTTGCTGCCACGCACCAGGACCTTGAAACCCTGGTTCAGGCCGGCAAGTTTCGCGAAGACCTGTTCCATCGGCTGAACGTCATTCGCATCCACATCCCCCGCCTGTCCGACCGCCGCGAAGACATCCCGACGCTGGCCGCGCATTTTCTCGCCAGTGCCGCTACTGAGCTGGCAGTCGAGACCAAGCTGCTCAAGCCTGAAACCGAGGAATACCTGCAGAACCTGCCGTGGCCAGGCAACGTCCGGCAGCTTGAGAATACATGCCGCTGGATCACGGTAATGGCGTCCGGGCGCGAGGTGCATGTCGATGATCTGCCACCGGAGCTGCTCAATCAGCCGGCCGATGCCATGCCGTCGAACAATTGGGAGCAGGCGCTGCGCCATTGGGCCGACCTGGCGCTGACGCGGGGCCAATCGAACCTGCTCGACGAGGCGGTGCCGGAATTCGAGCGCATCATGATCGAGACCGCGCTCAAGCACACCGCCGGACGGCGCCGCGATGCGGCCCTGTTGCTAGGCTGGGGGCGGAATACCTTGACGCGCAAAATCAAGGAACTGGGCATGGGCGGAGACAGCGCGGACGAGGACGAGGGAGACGAAGGCTGACCCGGCAACCGCGGTCAAACCGGCTCGCTTCAACGCGGCTTGATCTTGACCAGCAAGCGCCATTCGCCGTCGATCTTTTCCCCCGACCAATCGGCTACAAGCGGTCGGGTCGCCACGAAATGCAGCAGCAAACCCTTCTCCGTCGCTTGCACACGCCAACCCGCACTGGCGGCGCCCTCGATTTCAATGCGCCCGGCGTCGGCACTGCCCTTGGACTGAAAAAGCATTCCGACAGCGCCATCGACGTCCTGACTGTATAGCTCCGGCTCGCGGTTGAACCATAGCTGCAGCCCACTGGCTACCGGCACGACGCGCAACAACTCCACCGGCTCCGGCCGAAAGATGTGACCAAGGAACGAGCCGAACAACAGCCCAAGCAACACCAGCGAGCCGAAAAAGCGCCGACGATGACGACGTAACGGATCGCCTGCCGCAGTAGAATGCCGGTCGTTTTCTGAGTCGGTGCCGCGCATGTTCCATGTGATCCTTTTCCAGCCGGAGATTCCGCCTAATACCGGCAACATTATCAGGCTCTGCGCCAACGCCGGCTGCAGCCTGCACCTGATCGAGCCGCTGGGCTTCGAGCTGGATGACAAGCGGCTACGCCGCGCCGGGCTGGATTATCACGAGTACGCGCCGCTCAAGCGACACCCCGATCTCGACAGCTGCCTCGAGAGCCTCGGCCACCCTCGCCTGTTCGCCTTTACCACCAAGGGTTCACAGCCCTTCCATCAGGTGCAGTTCCAGCGCGGCGATGCGTTTCTGTTTGGCCCCGAGAGCCGCGGCCTGCCTCCGGAGATCCGCGATGCACTGCCGAACGAGCAACGCCTGCGTCTACCGATGCGCCCCGACAGCCGCAGCCTGAACCTGTCCAACACCGTTGCCGTCGCCGTTTACGAGGCCTGGCGTCAGCTGGATTTCGCGCTGCAATAGGCAGCCCGGTGCATATTTAGCACCCATGCTGCTGTGCACATAGCTCATCGCCCCGCGCCATCGGCGCCGACGCCAGCGGCTGGCAAGGTGCCGCCGACGATCTCACCCACTGATCCGCGCCGATAGGCAGTACAGGGCGTCGGGGGGACGCGAATCCCGAACGCCGGTTGAAATGCGTGGCAGCGTCCCCCATATCAACCGCATTCGGGCATTCATCGCCCCGCTGCGTGGAGATTTTCCTTTGACCACCATCGTTTCAGTGCGCCGCAACGGCAAAGTCGTCATGGGCGGCGACGGCCAGGTTTCCCTCGGCAACACCGTCATGAAAGGCAACGCCAAGAAGGTTCGGCGCCTGTATCACGGCCAGGTCCTGGCCGGATTCGCGGGTGCCACCGCAGACGCCTTCACCCTGTTCGAGCGCTTCGAGGGCCAGCTGGAAAAACACCAGGGCCACCTGGTGCGCGCCGCTGTGGAGCTGGCCAAGGACTGGCGGACCGACCGTTCGCTGAGCCGTCTCGAGGCCATGCTCGCCGTCGCCAACAAGGATGCCTCGCTGATCATCACCGGCAACGGCGACGTGGTGCAGCCCGAGGACGACCTGATCGCCATGGGCTCCGGCGGTGGTTTCGCCCAGGCCGCCGCCATGGCGCTGATGCGCAAGGGCGGCGACGACATGAGCGCGCAGGAAATCGCCGAGACGGCGCTGAACATTGCCGGCAGCATCTGCGTCTTCACCAATCAGAATCTCACCATCGAGGAGCTCGACAGCGCGAACTGATCGCCCTCGAGCCCCGGAGTACCGCACCATGTCCATGACGCCCCGCGAGATCGTCCACGAACTCAACCGCCACATCATCGGCCAGGACGACGCCAAGCGTGCCGTCGCCATCGCCCTGCGCAACCGCTGGCGGCGCATGCAGCTGTCCGCCGAGCTGCGCCCGGAAGTCACCCCGAAGAACATCCTGATGATCGGCCCGACCGGCGTCGGCAAGACCGAAATCGCCCGTCGCCTGGCCAAGCTGGCGAACGCGCCGTTTATCAAGGTGGAAGCGACCAAGTTCACCGAAGTCGGCTACGTCGGCCGCGACGTGGAGTCGATCATCCGCGATCTCGCCGATGCTGCCCTGAAAATGCTGCGTGAACAGGAAGTAGTGAAGATGCGCCATCGCGCCGAGGACGCCGCTGAAGAGCGCATCCTCGACGCATTGCTGCCCCAGGCACGCCCAGCGGGATTCGGCGACGAGCCGGTGCAGAGCACCGACTCCAACACTCGCCAGCTGTTTCGCAAGCGGCTGCGCGAAGGCCAGCTGGATGACAAGGAAATCGATATCGAAGTCGCCGAGAGCCCGGCTGGCGTCGAAATCATGGCCCCGCCCGGCATGGAGGAGATGACCAATCAGTTGCAGAACCTGTTCTCCAACATGGGCAAGGGCAAGAAGAAAAGCCGCAAGCTGAAGATCAAGGACGCGCTCAAGCTGGTACGCGACGAGGAAGCCGCGCGCCTGGTCAACGAGGAAGAACTCAAGGCCCGCGCGCTCGAAGCGGTGGAGCAGCACGGTATCGTCTTCATCGACGAGATCGACAAGGTTGCCAAGCGCGGCAACACCGGTGGCGCCGATGTGTCCCGCGAAGGCGTTCAGCGCGATCTGCTGCCACTGATCGAAGGCAGCACGGTCAACACCAAGCTGGGGATGGTCAAGACCGACCACATCCTGTTCATTGCCAGCGGTGCCTTCCACCTGTCCAAACCCAGTGATCTGGTACCGGAACTCCAGGGTCGCCTACCGATCCGCGTCGAGCTCAAGGCCTTGTCGCCGGAAGACTTCGAACGCATCCTCACCGAACCGCATGCCTCGCTCACCGAGCAGTATCGCGAGTTGCTGAAGACCGAGGGGCTGGGCATCGAATTCACCGATGACGGCATCAAGCGCCTGGCGCAGATCGCCTGGCAGGTCAACGAGAAGACCGAGAACATCGGCGCTCGCCGCTTGCACACACTGCTCGAGCGGCTATTGGAAGAGGTATCGTTCAGCGCTGGCGACCTGGCCGGCCAGCAGAACGGCGAACCGATCCGCATCGATACCGCCTACGTCAACAGCCACCTCGGCGAACTGGCCGAAGACGAAGACCTGTCGCGCTACATTCTGTAAAGCAGCTGGACGCTGGAAGCCTGTCGCTGAACGTAGAAGCGCTGGCTTCAAGCTTCAAATTCCGACGGAGCAGGCCCATGCGTATCCCCACCGCGATCAAGCTACACAAGGCATCGAAAACGCTGGAGCTGGAGTACGGTTCGGAGCAGCGCTACGTGCTAACCGCCGAATTTCTGCGTGTGCACTCCCCCTCCGCCGAAGTGCAGGGCCATGGCAATCCGATCTTGCAGACCGGCAAGATCAACGTTGCACTCGATGGCATCGAGCCAGCCGGGCAATACGCGCTGAAGTTGATCTTCAGCGACGGCCACGACAGCGGACTGTATACCTGGGATTACCTGCACCATCTGGCCGTCGATCATCAACAACTGTGGGCCGATTACCTCGCTGCGCTGGCCACCGCGGGGCAGTCTCGAGACCCGGACATCTCGCCAGTGAAGATGATGCTCTAAAGACCGATCCTAGGGCGCTGGTCGGGTGAATCGCGACTCATCGATCCACCGGCAGGTATCACGGCGGATGTAAAAAACCACATCCACCTTACGACCAGGCCCGCGTCAGGCTGCCAGCGCCTTGTCCAGGGCTCGCTCGATCTGCGCCTGAACGCTGGCGCCCATGGCCGACATGAGCAGGCCGAGATTGAGCAACACACGGACCCGGTCTTCCTCCACCTCGATACGCCCGTCCGCGCCGCTGCGGCGCACTTCCAGTACGTCACCCTTCCACTCGCAGCGCACGCCGAAATCGCGTTCCAGCTTCGCCGCCAGCTGCTCCGCCTTCTCACGCGCGGCGTCCCGGCCAAGGCTGTGGTTGCGCTCGACGATGATGCGGGCCATGGCAACTCCTGACTGCTGTTAAAAAAGGCGCGCACTATAGCAGTTGCGGAGTCTGAGCCAGCTGTTGGGCCGCCTCCGCCAGCCATGGGCTGCGCTGACTTGCCGCTCGCGGCTTGGCGCTCAAGGATGCTTTTAGGTTTAGAATGCCGGCACATTCTTCCGGTGAAAGTGACATGACCGATCCCCGCAAAGAGCGTGACGCAGAAGCCACCACCCACTTCGGCTACAAGAACGTGCCGGAGAGCGAAAAAGCGCAGAAGGTGGCAGAGGTATTTCATTCTGTAGCCGCCAAATACGACCTGATGAACGACCTGATGTCCGGCGGCGTGCATCGCCTCTGGAAGCGCTTCACCATCGAGCTGTCTGGCGTGCGCCACGGCAACCGCGTGCTGGATATCGCCGGCGGCACCGGCGATCTGGCGCGCCAGTTCTCACGCATCGTCGGCCCGACCGGCGAAGTGGTGCTGGCCGATATCAACGCGTCAATGCTCAAGGTCGGCCGTGACCGCCTGCTCGACAAGGGCGTGGCCGGCAACGTGAAGTTCGTCCAGGCCGACGCCGAGAAGCTGCCGTTCCCGGACAACCACTTCGACGTGGTCACCATCGCCTTCGGCCTGCGTAACGTGACGCACAAGGAAGATGCCATCGCATCCATGCTGCGCGTACTCAAGCCCGGCGGACGGCTGTTGGTACTGGAATTCTCCAAACCGACCAATCCGCTGTTCTCGAAAGCCTACGACGCCTACTCGTTCAGCCTGTTGCCGATGATGGGCAAGCTGATCACCAACGATTCCGAGAGCTACCGCTACCTGGCCGAGTCGATCCGCATGCATCCGGACCAGGAAACGCTGAAGGGCATGATGGCCGACGCCGGCTTCGAGCGCGTCACCTACCACAACATGACCGGCGGCATCGTCGCCCTGCATCGCGGCATCAAGCCCTGATGCTGCGCGCCGCCCTGCTGGCCGGTGCTGAGCGCGGCCTCAACCGAGTTCTGCGTCTGGATCCGACCGCCCTGCCGCGGCTGGCCAGGCTCAGTGGCCGGATCATCGAAGTGGATTGCACGGCACCGGCGTGGAAACTGTTCATCCTGGCCGATGCCGATGGCCTGCGGTTAGCAACGCAATGGGGCAGTGAGCCGGATTGCCGCCTGCGCGCTTCCGCCACGGACCTGCTGCGCCTGGCGACCAGCCGCAACAAGACGGCCATCCTGCATGGCCCGAATGTCGAAATCGACGGCGACAGCGGCGTGCTGTTGAACCTCGCCGAAGTTCTGCAGGATCTCGAGCTGGACTGGGAATACGAGGTATCGCGCTGGCTGGGGCCGGTCGGCGCGCATCTGCTCGGTTCCGGCGCGCGGAGCCAATCCACCTGGTTGCGGCAGACTGCCGACAGCCTGCAGCAGAACCTGGCCGAATACCTCAGCGAAGAATCACGCACCCTGATCGGCACAGCCGAGGCTGAAACGCGCTTCGCTGAGCTCGACCGCCTCAAGCTCGACCTCGACCGACTCGAAGCCCGCATCGAGCGGCTCACCCACTCCCAGAAACCAGACCGATCCGAATGAAGCTGTTCGCCGCGGCCCGCCGCCTGTTTCGCATCCTGCTGGTGGTGATCCGCTACCGCCTGGACGACATTATTCTAGATCTGCCGATGCCGTGGTGGCTGCGCACAACCAGTTACCTGCTGCCATGGCGATGGCTGCCGCGCCGGCGCACCGAACTCTCGCGAGGAGCGCGTCTGCGCCTGGCGCTGGAAGGGCTGGGGCCGATCTTCATCAAGTTCGGCCAGATTCTTTCGACCCGCCGCGACTTGCTGCCGCTGGATATCGCCGAAGAGCTGGCCATGCTTCAGGATCGGGTACCGCCGTTCGACTCCGCAGTCGCCACGGCACTCATCGAGCGCGAGCTCGGTGCGCCGGTCGGCGAGGTGTTCGCGCGGTTCGACAGCAAGCCGCTGGCGTCCGCCTCGGTCGCCCAGGTGCATGCGGCCAGATTGCGCAGCGGCGAAGAAGTCGTGGTGAAAGTCGTGCGGCCGAATCTGCGCCCGATCATCAGCCAGGACATTGCCTGGTTATTCCTGCTGGCGAAGACGGCCGAACGCGCCTCCAACGAGGCGCGCCGCCTGCATCTCGTGGAAGTGGTCGACGACTACGCCAAGACCATCTACGACGAGCTCGATCTGCTGCGCGAAGCGGCCAACGCCAGCCAGCTCAAGCGCAACTTCCAAGGCTCGCCGCTGCTCTACGTCCCGCAGGTTTACTGGGATTACTGTCGCCCGCAGGTGCTGGTGATGGAGCGCATCTACGGCGTGCCGGTGACTGACATGAAGCGCCTGGCCGAGCAGCGCACGGACATGAAACAGCTGGCCGAGCGCGGTGTGGAGATCTTCTTCACCCAGGTCTTCCGTGACAGCTTCTTCCATGCCGACATGCACCCCGGCAACATTTTCGTCAGCACGCACCAGCCGTGGAATCCGCAGTACATCGCGGTCGACTTCGGCATTGTCGGCAGCCTTACACCGGAAGATCAGGATTACTTGGCGCGCAACCTGATGGCCTTCTTCAAGCGTGACTACCGCAAGGTGGCGCAGCTGCACATCGACTCGGGGTGGGTGCCGGCAGAGACCAAGGTCAACGAATTCGAGGCGGCGATCCGTACCGTTTGCGAGCCGATCTTCGAGAAGCCGTTGAAGGACATCTCCTTCGGCCAGTTGCTGGTGCGCCTGTTCCAGGTTGCCCGTCGCTTCAACATGGAGGTCCAGCCGCAGCTGGTGTTGTTGCAGAAGACGCTGCTCAACATCGAAGGCCTGGGCCGCGAGCTGTACCCGGAGCTCGATCTGTGGACCACCGGCCAGCCGTACCTTGAACGCTGGATGCGCGAGCGCATGAGTCCCAAGCAGCTGCTGAAGAATGCCCAGGCGCAGATCGAGCAGTTGCCGCATCTTGCCGGGATGACCCGCGAGCTGCTCGAGCGAATGTCCGGACCCCATGCGAATAACCCGCCGCCGCCCTGGCGCGAGCACCATCACCACTGGCCATTGCGCCTGGTTGGCGCTGCGTTGCTAGCCGGGGGCGCCACGCTGGCGGCGGCCGCTGAAAGCCTTTCCGCGCTGGCCACCTGGCCTGCCTGGTTGATGCTGGCAGCCGGCATCTACATCGTGGTACGCCGATAGCCAGCGGTCGGGCAGGCTGGCACACTGCGCGTACAGAGTGGAGAATTCGATGAACTGGCTGGACCAAATCAACTGGAACGAAGACGGGCTGGTACCGGCGATCGCCCAGGACCATCAAACCGGGCGCATCCTGATGATGGCCTGGATGAACCGCGAAGCGCTGGAGCTGACCGCTGCGGAGCACCGCGCCATCTATTGGTCACGTTCGCGCGGCAAGCTGTGGCGCAAGGGCGAAGAATCCGGCCACGTGCAAAAGCTCCACGAGCTGCGCCTGGACTGTGATGCCGACGTGATCGTGCTGCTGGTCGAGCAAGTCGGCGGCATCGCCTGTCATACCGGTCGCGAAAGCTGCTTCTACCGGGTCTTCGAGAATGGCGATTGGAAGGCCGTCGAACCGGTTCTAAAGGACCCGCGCGCGATATACGCGGAGCACGCACATGAGTGATACTTTTTCCCGTCTGGCCGAGGTGCTGGAAGCCCGCAAAGGCGCCGCGGCAGACAGTTCCTATGTCGCCAGCCTCTACCACAAGGGACTCAACAAGATTCTCGAAAAGGTCGGCGAAGAGTCGGTGGAAACCATACTGGCAGCCAAGGATGCTGCAGCCAGCGGAGACGCCAGCGACCTGATCTACGAAACCGCCGACCTCTGGTTTCACAGCCTGGTGATGCTGGCCGCACTGGACCAGCACCCCCAGGCGGTGCTGGACGAATTGGACCGGCGTTTCGGTCTCTCTGGGCATGCGGAAAAAGCCGCTCGCCCACAATCCTGATAAACAACTCTGGAGTACTGCAGCATGGGTTTTGGTGGAATCAGCGTCTGGCAACTCCTGATCGTTCTGCTCATCGTGGTCATGCTTTTTGGCACCAAGCGCCTCAAGGGTTTGGGCTCGGATCTCGGCGATGCGATCAAGGGGTTCCGCAAGTCCATGGGCACCGATGAGGAAAAACCCGGTGTCGAGGAGAAACAGAACCACACCATCGATGCCGAGGCCCGCAAGGTCGAAGAACCGACGAAGAAGAACTGAGGCGCCATGTTCGATATCGGTTTCACCGAACTGCTGCTGATCGGCCTGGTTGCGCTGTTCGTACTTGGCCCGGAGCGCCTGCCCGGTGCCGTGCGTACAGCTGGCCTGTGGATCGGGCGTGCCAAGCGAAGCTTCGCCAACATCAAATCCGAGGTTGAGCGCGAAATCGGCGCCGACGAGATTCGTCGGCAGCTGCACAACGAGCGCATCCTCGACCTTGAGCGGGAAATGAAGCAGAGCATCATGCCCAGTTCGCCCAGTTCGCCCAGCGCGAACAGCACGCCGTCCCCGCAATCGGCCACACCGCCGCCAGATGCCAGCCATCTTGAAACGGCAGCGCCTGCCGAAGCCAAACCCGCCGACACGGCCCCCGTACCCCGCCCGGACAAATCGCCTGAGCCATGAGCAAAACATCCATCGATGATCAGGAAATGCCGCTGATTGCCCACCTGACCGAGTTGCGCAAGCGACTGCTGCGTTGCACGGTGGCGATCCTGCTGCTGTTCGGCGGGCTGTTCTACTTCTCGCAGCAGATCTATGCGCTGGTCGCGGCGCCACTCAGAGCGTACCTGCCGGAAGGCGCGACCATGATCGCCACCGGTGTCGCCTCGCCGTTCCTGACGCCGTTCAAGCTGACGATGATGGTGGCGTTGTTCCTGTCGATGCCGGTCATCCTGCATCAGATCTGGGGCTTCATTGCGCCCGGTCTATACAAGCATGAAAAGCGCGTGGCGGTGCCTCTGCTGATCTCTAGCATCTTTCTCTTCTACGGCGGCATGGCCTTCGCCTACTTCGTGGTGTTTCCGATCATGTTCGGCTTCTTTGCCAGCGTGACGCCGGAAGGCGTGGCGATGATGACCGACATCGGCCAGTACCTGGATTTCGTGCTCACGCTGTTCTTCGCCTTTGGCGTGGCGTTCGAGATTCCGGTTGCGACCTTCCTGCTGATCTGGGTGGGCATCGTTGATGTAGAGACGTTGCGCAAGAGTCGTCCGTACGTCATCGTCGGCTGCTTCGTTATCGGCATGGTGCTGACGCCACCGGATGTGTTCTCCCAAGCGTTGCTCGCCATACCTATGTGGATTCTGTTCGAAGCCGGGTTGATCTGCGGCAGCATGGTGAAAAAGCGCGAGGAAGAATTCCGCGGCGATGCAGACAGCAGCGATCCCCATCCCGGCGATCAACCGCCTGCTTCACGCCAGTGAATCTGCTGCTGCTGGAGGCGGCCGACTTCGTTGCCGCCAATAGGGTCATCCTGCGTGACCGCCGCCTGACACACATCCAGGAGGTTCACCGCGCCGAGGCAGGTGGCTCACTGCGGGTCGGGTTGCTAGGCGGGCAGATGGGCCAAGGGCAGCTGCTGCGTCTGGATGCCCGAGAAGCCGAACTCGAGATCAAGCTTCAGCAAGCCCCACCCGCCAAATTGCCCGTTACGCTGCTGTTGGCCTTGCCCCGCCCAAAAATGCTGCGCCGCGTGCTGCAGACCGTAGCCAGCATGGGCGTACCCAGGCTTGTGTTGCTCAACAGCTACCGCGTGGAAAAGAGCTTCTGGCAGACCCCGTTCCTTGAGCCGCTGGCCATTCGCGAGCAGTTGCAGCTCGGCCTGGAACAAGCGCGCGATACGGTGCTACCTGAGGTCAGCGTCGAGAAACGCTTCAAACCCTTCGTCGAAGACCGCCTGCCACAACTGGTCGCCGGCACGCGCGGTCTGGTGGGTCATCCGGGTGATTACCCAACCTGCCCTCGCGCACTGAGCGAACCGGTGACGCTCGCCATCGGCCCGGAAGGTGGCTGGATACCCTACGAAGTAGAGAAGCTGACCGAGGCCGGCCTGCAGCCCGTGCAGCTCGGTGATCGCATTCTGCGCGTAGAGACAGCCGTCAGCGCCCTGTTGGCGCGCCTGTTCTGAAGCGCCGTTTTGCCAAGATGCGACGCAGTACCGATGAACGTAGCGCACGCAGCTGGTGCGTACGGGTCATAGGCTGTGAACCCTCACAACAGTTGTAGCCATGCGACCCTTGACCATCGACCTTCACCGCCTGGAATACGCGCTGGATAACCGCGACGCCAGCGAGCACTACCTGGACTTGGAATCAGGCCAAATACGCGCGGTTTTTCCTGGCGAAGCCGCGCCGGGCGTCAATGAGAAATATGATGTGCAGGACGATCGTTATCTGCACATCGAACCGCTCGGTTTACCGCAGTCCATCGCCATGCGCGAGGCGTTCCTGTTCACCCAGCATGACCCCAACGCCCATGCCGTTCTCAGCAACGCACTGCAAGGACGCAAGCCGCTGCGGACCTTCGACTTCAAGTTGGAGGATTTTCCAGCGGTCCGTCAGGCCTGGCTGGACTACCAAACCGTGCAGCTACGCGAGTATGCGATTACCTGGTTGCACGACAACGGCCTCGAACCGTCGAGCCGCTGACCTGCTCTGCCGTCTTACCCTCAGCTTTCCAGCAAAAAGGTCACCGGCCCGTCGTTTTGAAGGTGCACTTGCATAGCTGCACCGAAACGGCCGAAGGCCACATTTGGATGCTGAAGACGCGCCTGAGCGGCCAGATAATCATAGAGTTCTTCGCCAAGGGCAGGCGGTGCGGCACTCGAGAAGCTTGGTCGCAGGCCACTGCCTGTGTCGGCCGCCAGCGTGAATTGAGACACCAGCAACAAGCCACCACCAACATCTGCAAGCGAGCGGTTCATCTTGCCGTTGTCGTCGCTGAACACTCGATATCGCAATAGCTTGTGCAGAAGCTTGTCGGCACGCGCCCGATCATCTTCCCGCTCCACCCCTACCAGCACCAGCAGCCCCTGGTCGATCGAACCGACCACCTCTCCCGCCACCTCGACCCGCGCCTGCTGCACGCGCTGGATCAGCCCCTTCATCAGGCTTCCTCGGGCGGCAAATCGAGCAGGCGCTTGGCAATATCGGCGGCGGCTCGCACCAGCGCGTCGCAGATGCCCGACTCGGAAGCCGAGTGTCCTGCCTCACGAATGATCTGCAGCTCGCTGTTAGTCCACACCTCGTGTAGCTCCCAGGCGTTGTCCAGCGGGCAGATGACGTCGTAGCGACCATGCACGATGATGCCAGGCAGGTGCGCAATCTTGTGCATGTCGCGCAAGAGCTGATCCGGCTGCAGAAACGCTTGGTTGACGAAGTAGTGGCATTCGATGCGCGCCATCGCCAGCGCCCGATGTGTATCGGAGAAGCGGTCGACGACCTGGGTGTTGGGTCGCAAGGTCGCGGTGCGTCCCTCCCAGCATGACCAGGCCTTGGCTGCATGCATCTGGGCAATCTGGTCGCTGCCCGTCAGGCGCTTGTAGAACGCCTGCATCAGATCGCCGCGCTCTTCCGGCGGGATCGGTGCAATGTAATCCTGCCAATAGTCGGGGAACAAACGGCTGGCACCGTCCTGATAGAACCATTCGAGGTCCTTCGTGCGGCAGAGAAAGATGCCCCGCAGAATGAGGGCATGGACGCGTTCTGGAAAGCTCTGCGCATACGCCAGTGACAGCGTCGAGCCCCAGGAGCCGCCGAACAGCACCCACTTGTCGATACCGAGAAATTCGCGGATGTGCTCCATGTCTGCGATCAGGTGCGCCGTGGTGTTATTTTCGAGGCTTGCATGGGGGGTGGAACGACCGCAGCCGCGCTGATCGAAGGTGATGATGCGATACAGGTTGGGGTCGAAGAAACGGCGACTCAGCGCATCGCAACCACCGCCTGGACCACCGTGAACGAACACCACGGGCAGCCCCTCCGGCGATCCACTCTCGTCGACGTAAAGCACATGCGGCGCTTCAACCGCCAGCTCATGCCGGGCGTAGGGTTTGATCTCCGGATACAAGGTCTGCATGGCACACTCCGTGGTCGGTGCGCGGGTCGCGGACCCGCCTGACGTTTCCGGCATCATAACGAGGTTCGAGAGGTTCGGCATGCTCCTATGGAAATTAGCCGCCGCGGTGCTGGCGATCGCGCTGCTGCTTGTCGGTTGCGGTCGGGATGACCCAGAGGCTGCGCTGCGGGCGGCGGTTGAATCGCTGCAGAACAGCATCGAAAACAAGGACACCTCGCAGCTCCTGGACGTTGTCCACACCGACTTCAGCGCCAACCGAGAGCTGGACCGGGACTGGGTTCGACGCACGGCTACCTTGATGTTCTTGCGTCATCGCAACGTGAGCGTCATCGCGCTCAATAGCCGCAGCTGGATTGACCCAACCTACCCGGACAAGGGCTACAGCGAAGCGCAGATCGCGCTGACCGGCGCTGAAGGCTGGTTACCGCAGCGCCTCGGCCACTACGACGTCCGGCTCGAATGGTGGCTTTCGGAGGGAGAATGGCGGCTGGCACGCTTGAACTGGGAGTGACCCAGTTGCCGAGCGCGGCTTGGGGCGACGAAGCCTAGGACGACTCGCCACGCCAAATCAGCTCGTTGGTGTTGTAGCCACGCTTGCGCGCCTCGTCGAGCAGCCTGTCGCGCATTGCCGCGTCGATCTCCTTGTCCCTCGACAGTAGCCAGAGATTGTCCCGATCCGGGCTGCCGACCAGCGCCACGCTGTAGTCATCGGCCAGATAGAGAATCCAGTAATGCCCCTTGGTCAGGCCAGGGAAGAGCTTGCTGAACCAGTTATCGAAGCGAACCCACAGCTTGTCGGTTCGCCCCTCCTGCTGAGGGAACGCTTCGCCTTCGGCCTGCTTCCATTCCCCATCGGTTGTTTCACAACGGTTGGTCACAGCCGTACGGCCGTCGTCCTGCAGACGATAGTGGGCTTCCGATCGGACGCAATTACGCTGGAAGAACATTGGCAATCTCGCCTGCTCGTACCACACGCCCTGGTAGCGTTTCAGGTCGACCTGCCCGGCTGTGTCCGGCCCGTCGACATCACTACCGGAGCCAGCACATCCAGAGATAAGCAGTACTGAGAAAAGCGCAACCAGCAGACGCATACGACCTCCTTATTTCAGGCCCTGGCCCGAGAACATCATGACCTTGTCGCCTGCGAACTGGATGCTGATGAAGCGATTCTTCTGGCCCCAGGTGCAACTCGACATACCCAGCGCACCCGCGCACTCACCCGGCTTGCCCAGCAACTCTTCAACCTCGGCGCGGGACATCCCAGCCTGCAACTTGGCGAAGTTTTCCTGGGTCACCGGGCTGCACGCAGCCAACAGCACGACAGCAGCGATCAGCGATAAATAGCGCAACGACATGACAGGATCCTTTGTTGGTCGGCAACGGGCCTTGCTTGGCCTTGCCTTGCGATAACAGATAGAAAACAAGCCACCCGGGAAGGTTCCTCGGGAAAGCTAGAAGTGCGAGCCGGGCTCGGCAAGAAAAGCCCGTTCCGCCTCGCTGGAGGCGCGTCCGAGTATTTCGTTGCGATGGGGGAAGCGGCCGAAACGGGCAATGACTTGCCGATGGCGTTCAGCGAAGTCGAGGAAACCGGCAAACAGCTTTCGCTCATACGCATCGGCAATACCAAGGAGCTGCTCGAACTGCTGAACGGCCTGATCCTGAATGCTGAGATCTTCAGCGTGCTCCAGCACCAGATAGATAAACACTCGCTGGATCGGTGCAAGCAGGACGTCGCCGCCGTGGGCCATGCCGTCCCGCACAAGCTGCAGTGCGAGTTCGCCGCCGGCGAACGCCTGCGGTGTGCCGCGATGGATCATACGCGGCAGCTGGTCGAGCAACAGGACAAGCCCGAGCCAGCCCTGCGGCGATCCTGCCCAATCGTTCAGCTCACCTGCAAGTGCACGTTCGCTGAGGTCACCGAAACGTTCGCGCGCTTCGGCATCCTGTTCGGACTTGTAGCCGAACCAGAGGCCGTTCTTTGCGCCGGCTATTTCAGTGGCGGTCACGCCCTCACCGAACCACCAGTGCAGTAAGTCCTGTGCGGGCGAAGTCATCTGTCAGGCCTGGTGGTAACCGGTGACGCGCTCGACTTCTTCCTTGGAGCCCAGGAACACCGGGACACGCTGGTGCAGCGACTCGGGCTGCACGTCGAGGATGCGCTGAGTGCCGGTGGTTGCCGCGCCGCCGGCCTGCTCGATGATGAAGGACATCGGGTTGGCTTCGTACATCAGGCGCAGCTTGCCGGCCTTGCCAGGCTCGCGGGAGTCGCGTGGGTACATGAACATGCCGCCGCGGGTCAGGATACGGTGCACATCGGCGACCATCGAGGCGATCCAGCGCATGTTGTAGTTCTTGGTCAGCGGGCCTTCTTCGCCGGCCAACAATTCACTGACGTAGCGCTGCACCGGTGCTTCCCAGTGGCGCTGGTTGGACATGTTGATGGCGAATTCAGCGGTGCTTTCCGGCACGCGGAGATTTTCGTGAGTCAGCACGAAGCTGCCCAGTTCGCGGTCGAGGGTGAAGCCCATGACGCCGTTACCCAGGGTCAGTATCAGCATGGTTTGCGGGCCGTAGATCGCGTAACCCGCAGCCACCTGTTTGGTGCCCGGCTGGAGGAACGCCTCCTCGCCCAGCGCGTCGTTCTGGCTGAAGCATTCGCCGGGGCAACGCAGCACCGAGAAAATGGTGCCGACCGACACGTTGACATCAATGTTGCTGGAGCCGTCCAGCGGATCGAAGACCAGCAGGTAGGCGCCTTTCGGGTACTTGCCCGGAATCTGGTAGGCGTTGTCCATTTCTTCGGACGCCATGCCGGCCAGGTGACCGCCCCACTCGTTGGCTTCAAGCAGGATTTCGTTGGACAGCACGTCGAGCTTTTTCTGCACTTCGCCCTGGATGTTCTCGCTATCGGCGCTGCCGAGCACACCGCCCAGCGCGCCCTTGGAGACCGCGTGGCTAATTTCCTTGCACGCTCGAGCCACTACTTCGATAAGGAAGCGCAGATCTGCAGGGGTGTTGTTGCTGCGGGTCTGCTCAATCAAGTAGCGACTCAGGGTTACGCGTGACATGGAATGGCTCCGGAGGGATGGATAAGCCCGCGCAGTTTAGCAGGCCAAGGGGAAACTAACCCCCCTCAGACCTGCCGACCGTGCGCAGAGTTCAGCGCAGCGGCAAAGGGCCTGCCAGCCACCTCCAACATCCCAGCACCGCTTTTTTGTGCCGAAGAGGCAACGGCGTGATCGGCCACCCCTTTCCCGTCAGAGCACCTTCCAGATTTCCTCGGCGTATTCGCGGATGGTGCGATCCGAGGAGAACCAGCCGGTGCGTGCCGTATTGAGCACCGCCGAACGCCACCAGCTGTCCGCATCGCGCCAGCGCGCCTCGACTTCCAGCTGCGCCTGCCAATACGCCTCGAAGTCGGCGCAGACCATGAACGTATCGTGCCATTTCAAGCCGTCGATCAAGGCGGTATAGCGACCCGGATCTTCGGCCGAGAAAGCACCATTGCGGATTGCCATCAACACTTCGTTGAGCCGCGGCGAACTGATGATGGTGGCTTCGGCGTTGTACTCGTTGGCCTGTTTGCGGGCCTCGACCTCTTCGGCGGTCATACCAAAGATGAACATGTGCTCGGCGCCGATCTGCTCGCACATTTCGACGTTGGCGCCATCCAGCGTGCCGATGGTCAGCGCGCCATTGAGGGCGAATTTCATGTTGCTGGTTCCCGACGCCTCGAGTCCGGCGGTAGAAATCTGCTCGGACAGGTCAGCGGCCGGGATGATGCGCTCGGCCAGGCTGACGTTGTAGTTGGGCAGGAACACGACCTTCAGCAAGCCACGCACGGTCGGATCATCATTAATGGTCCGCGCGATATCGTTGGTCAGTTTGATGATCAGTTTGGCCGTGTGATAACTGGCCGCCGCCTTGCCGGCGAAGATCTTCACGCGTGGCACCCAATGGCCGCCCGGATCGGAGCGAATCGCCTGATACAGCGCGACGGTATGCAGCAGGTTCAGCAATTGGCGCTTGTACTCATGGATGCGTTTGACGTGCACATCGAACAACGCATGCGGATCGATGCTGATCCCCAGCCGCTCCTGAATCATGCGTGCCAGCAACTGTTTGTTGCCCAGCCGCTGGGCGGCGAAGCGGGCGCGGAAGTCCGGCTGGTCAGCGTAGGGCTCCAGCTCGCGCAGCAGTGTTTCTGGCGAGTCGAGCAGTTCTTCGCCGACGTGATCGACCAGCAGACGGGTCAGCTGCGGGTTGGCCTGGTACAGCCAGCGGCGGAAGGTGATGCCGTTGGTCTTGTTGCTGATCCGCTTGGGATAGAGTGAATGCAGGTCCGTAAACACCGTCTCGCGCATGAGGCCAGTGTGCAGCGCCGAAACGCCATTGACGCAGTGCGAACCGAGAAACGCGAGATTGCCCATGCGCACGCGGCGGCCATGACCCTCTTCAATCAGCGAGACCGAGCGCAGCAGGTTTACGTCGTGAATCCCCCGCTCACGCAAGGCATCGAGATGCTGCGCGTTGATCAGGTAGATGATCTGCATGTGCCGCGGCAGCAGGCGCTCCATCAGCCCCACGGGCCAGGTTTCCAGCGCCTCGGGCAGCAGCGTGTGATTGGTATAGGACAGCGTGCCGACGGTCAGCTCCCAGGCTTTACGCCAGGGAATGTCGTGCACATCCACCAGCAAGCGCATCAACTCGGCAACCGCAATGGCGGGGTGCGTGTCGTTGAGCTGGATCGCAGCGAACTCGGGCAGGTTCATCAAGGTCCCGCGCTGGTCCAGGTGGCGCCGTATCAAGTCCTGCAGCGAAGCGGCGACGAAGAAATACTCCTGCCGCAGGCGCAGCTCCTGCCCTGCTTCGGTGCTATCGGCGGGATACAGCACGCGGGAAATACTTTCAGCGCGCGCTTCCTCGGCGACCGCCCCGATGTGGTCGCCAGCGTTGAAGCGTTCCAGATGGAAATCCGCCTCGGCCCGCGCACGCCACAGGCGCAGCGTATTGACGCTGGCGCCGCGCCAACCCACCACGGGCGTGTCGTAGGCAATCGCACGAACGCCTTCGGCCCAGTGCCAGAAATGCTTGGGCTGGTCGGTGCCGCTGCCGTCCGATGGCATCGCCGCCACGCTACCGCCAAAGCCGATCAGGTAGCTGACTTCCGGGCGTTCGAACTCCCAGGGGTTACCGAAATTGAGCCAGGTTTCGGTCTGCTCGTGCTGCCAGCCGTCGACAATCGCCTGGCGGAACAGACCGTGGTCGTAGCGGATGCCGTAGCCATGCGCGGCCACACCGAGGGTCGCCATGCTTTCCATGAAGCAAGCCGCCAGCCGCCCCAGGCCACCATTACCCAAGGCGGCGTCAGGCTCCAATACACGAATGCGCTCGAAGTCGACATCAACGCCGGCCAGCGCCTCGCGTGCGACATCGAGCAAGCCCAGGTTGCTGAGGCTGTCGGTGAGCAGACGGCCGATCAGAAATTCCAGCGAGAGGTAATAGACCCGCTTTTTGCCTTCGCGATAGCCCTGCCGGGTACGGTCCATCCACTGGTCGATCATGCGGTCACGGGTGGCCAGCGCCACCGCCTCGAACCAGTCATGGTCGGAGGCATGCTCGGGGTCCTTGCCGATCGAGTAGGTCAGCTTGCTGATTACATTCTCACGAAAAGCTGTGACCTCATCGGCGTTGGGAGCGGTCGTTTCTTGCGTCATGGACAGGCCTCGTGGAGCTGAAGATAGAAAATGAGGGGTTCATGGCGGCGCCGGGCCACCGCTGCAAATGGCAATGCAGACAGGTTTGCAGGTTTCGTCTGAGTTTGCGTGACCGTCTGTCCGGCGTTCGACTCGTCGGATTCGCTGGAAATTCCACGCCGTGTCGTTATGATCGCGCGCCGCCATTACCGATACCGCCACCGTGAAGACACGCATAATCGCTTCAGCCGACCCTGACCGCCTGGAGACCTGGGCTCGATACAGCAATGGGCTGTGCCGCGATTGCCAAGCGACCTGCTGCACACTACCCGTCGAAGTGCGTTTCGATGACCTGATTCGCCTGGAGCTGGTCGATGCCTTCGAGCGTGACGAACCACCAAAGAACGTTGCCAAGCGCTTGAGCAAAGCCGGCATCGTCGAGCACTTCAACCAGAAGCACGGCATCTTCACCCTGACCCGCCTGGCCAACGGCGATTGCCTCTTCCTCGATCGCAAGACACGCTTGTGCACGGTCTACGCCAAGCGCCCGGACACCTGCCGCAACCATCCGCATGTCGGCCCACGGCCTGGCTATTGCGCGTACCAGCAGAAACAACCGGCTCGCTGAACGAGCGCCGCGCATCCAGAAGCCTTTATCGGGGCGCTAAAAAGCCGTTCGGAAACTGGCAATATCGTGACTCAGCAGTCATGCTTGACGTCTGCCTGTATCCGCAAACGTTTTAGGAATCCGCCCGGCATGAGCCGTGATAGCCGCTACCTGGAAGCCATCCTGCACCACGACATCCCGCTGACCCGAGCAATGGGCTTGCGTGTCGAGCATTGGGAAAATCATGAGCTGCGCTTGAAGGTCCCGCTGCAAGCGAACATCAACCACAAGAGCAGCATGTTCGGTGGCAGCCTGTACTGTGCTTCGGTGCTGGCGGGCTGGGGGTGGCTGCATCTGCGCTTGTGCGAAGCCGGCATCGACGACGGTCATATCGTGATCCAGGAAGGACAGATCGACTATCCGCTTCCAGTAGTCGATGACGCCACAGCCATCTGCGCGGCGCCGGACAAGGGGGCCTGGGAACGCTTCGAGACCATCTACCGCCGCCGTGGCCGCTCGCGTCTGACGCTTCACAGCCGCATCCTCGCCGCCGATGGCCGCGACGCGGTGCGTTTCACCGGTCAGTTTGTGCTGCATAAGTAACCCAGCCGCTCACCGCTCTGCCCCGGTGCGCTGAACCTCAGGTTCGCGCACTCAGCTCCTTCGGCGCGTCGAGTGCCAACGCACCAGGCTGCCTTGCAGCTCGCGGTCACCTTCAGCTCGCTACAAGCCGCATTTCCCACCGAACGTGTACCGGCGCACGCCATGCCGACTGCGTACTGGCACCTCGACACTGCGGGGGCTACCCTCCTGCTTGCCAACATAAAAACAGCATCGAGGATACCGATACCATGGGCATGTCCCGTATAGCCGTCCTATCGTTCGGTGTTCTGCTCGTTCTCTCTGGCGCAGCCCGTGCGGAGTTGCCGAAGGACTACCAGATCATCCTGCAGACCGACAATTTCCCACCGTTCAACATGGGGCCCAACCACAAAAATTTCGCTCGCGGAGACGAGGTTCTGGGCATCGCCACCGACACCGTGCGGGAGATATTCAAACGCGCCGGCATCGATTACAGCCTGACGCTGCGCTCGCCCTGGGACCGCATCTACACCCAGACCCTCGCCGATGCCGGCCATGGCCTGTTCTCCGTCACTCGCACCGTGCAGAACGAAGGACAGTTCAAGTGGGTTGGCCCTCTGGCCCGATACGAAAGCGTGCTGCTCGCGGCAGCGGACACGCGCGTCGACCTGAGCACGCTGATGCAGGCCAAGGGGCTGCAGATCGGTGTGCAGAAAAGCAGCGGTGTCAGCCAATATCTGGAGAGCCAAGGCCTACGACCGACTGACAGCCTCAGCGAAGAGGAAAACCTGCGCAAACTGCTCAGCGGCCGCTTGGACCTATGGGCAACGGCCGACCCGGTCTGGCGTTACCAAGTCAAGGAGCATGGAGCAGAAGGCATCAAGCCGGTGCTGAATCTTCGCGCTGAAGATCTGTACCTGGCGCTGCACAAGCACACGCCCGACGAAGCCGTCGAGCGTTTGCAACGCGCACTTAATGAAGTGATCAGCGAGGGCTATGCCGGCTGCAGCAACACTCCCGACCTTTGCTACCTGATCCGCGACCGCAAGGCACCGTGACCGCGCCGCATCGCGGCAACGATCACACGTAGCGCGACTTGGGTGTAGCCATTGGCAGCGGGCCGTCGCCGATCAGGCGGAACTCGCCCTTGGCCGCATCGTAGGCGCGGATTTCGCTGGTGCCGATGTTGTAGACCCAGCCGTGAATGAACAGCTGCCCGCTGGCCAGCCGCGCCGCGACTGAGGGGTGCGTGCGCAGGTGATCGAGCTGGGCCAGCACGTTCTCTTCGGTCAGCACGCCCAGCGTATTGTGATCGGCGCAGCCGCAGTTTTCCTCCACCACTGTCCTGGCCACTTCGGCATGGCGCAGCCAGCTGCGTACGGTCGGCATGCCGTCGAGGCTCTTCGGATCCAGCACCGCTTTCATCGCGCCGCAATCGGAATGGCCGCAGACGATGATGTGATGCACGCCAAGCGCCATTACCGCGAACTCGATGGCGGTCGACACGCCGCCGTTCATGATCCCGTAGGGCGGCACGATGTTGCCGACATTACGGGTCACGAACAGGTCGCCTGGCGAACTCTGGGTGATCAGCTCCGGCAGGATGCGCGAGTCGGCGCAGGTGATGAACATTGCCCGCGGCGTCTGCTCGTGGGCCAGCTTGCTGAACAGCTCACGCTGCTCCGGGTAGATTTCTTCGCGGAACTGAATGACCCCCGCGATCAGGTTGTCGAGCGCCTCCTGCGCTGTTTCGGTCGTCTTGTCGTCGAGACTCATAACAGGATCTCTCTTATGGTTTGGTTAGGTAAAACTGCACGCTGGTGGCCGGGCCCTGCACCGATGTGACAGACCGTGCCGAACGCCGGGCGCTTGCCCCGACGTGATGAATCCTTAGCGATGGCCTCAAAAGACGGACCAGCCAATGCGCTGCGAAAGCTTCTCCAGTGCCGCCATGCCGATCAGTGAATTGCCCGCCTGGTTGAGTTCAGGCGACCAGACGCACACCGTGAAACGCCCCGGCACCACGGCCACGATGCCGCCGCCGACCCCGCTTTTGCCAGGCAGGCCGACGCGATAGGCAAAGTTGCCGGCCTCATCATAGAGCCCGCTGGTGGCCATGATGGCATTGACCTGTTTGGCCTGGCGCGGGCTCAGCACGGGTTCGCCCCCGTTCAGACAGGCCCCGTCACGCGCGAGGAAGCCGAACGCACGGGCCAGATCAATGCAGTTCATGCGCAGCGCACAGTGATGGAAATAGCTGCGCAGCACCGCCTCGACATCGTTGTGGAAGTTACCGAAGGCTTGCATCAGATAGGCCATCGCCGCGTTGCGCGCCCGATACTGGTATTCCGACTCCGCAACCCGTGAGTCCGACACGATCAGCGGATTGCCCGACAGGTGCCGGACGAAATCGCGCATGGACAGCGCCGGTACGGCAAAGCGCGACTGGTTGATGTCGCAGATCACCAGCGCGCCGGCATTGATGAAGGGATTGCGCGGCCGGCCGCGCTCGAACTCCAGCTGCACCAGCGAGTTGAACGGCTGCCCGGACGGCTCATGACCCAACCGCTCCCACAGCGACTCGCCGCCATGCTGGATCGCCTGGACCAGGCTGAACACCTTGGAAATGCTCTGGATCGAAAACGGCGTTTTCGCATCGCCTGCGTAATAGAGCTCACCTTCGGCGCTGTAGACCGCGATACCCAGCTGATCGGCCGGCACGTCCGCAAGCGCTGGAATGTAATCGGCAACCTTGCCCTGCCCCAACAGGGGGCGAACTTCATCGAGGATTTCTTCAAGCAGCGCTTGCATATCTTGCGGCTCCAACCAGGTCTGTTGGATGGACGCCCCAGGCTTCGATTGCATCACACAAGCGCGCTCAGGCGTACGGCTGCATGGCCATTTCGCCGCAAGTCGGATACCGGGCACGTCTGTCATTCGGCCTCCTTCTGCGCGGTAGTCTTTCGAATCGACCCAGTTGCTTGAGCCGCGGCGGCACGTATAAAAAAGGGAGCCTTTCGGCTCCCAAGGGACAACTGTCAGGCTTCAATCTCTATCAGAAGATCGCCAGGGGTCACCCGGTCGCCTTTAGCCACATGCACCGCCTTAACCGTGCCGGCGATAGGCGCCTGGATTTCGGTCTCCATCTTCATCGCTTCACTGATCAGCACCGGCTGTCCGGCTCTGACCGTATCGCCTTCCTTGACCAGCACATCGACCACGTTGCCCGGCATGCTGGTGCTGACATCGCCCGGCGCGCTGGCCTGTTTGCGCTGTCCGGCGCTGCCGCCACCGACGAAATTGTTCAGCGGCTCGAACACCACTTCTTCCGGCATGCCGTCGATGGAGAGGAAGAAATGCCGCTTGCCCTCGCCCTTGACGCCCACTCCGGTGATGTCGACGCGATAGGTCTCGCCGTGTACGTCGATGACGAACTCGGTCGGCACGCCTTCGCCACTGGCGGCGCCCACCGCGCTGCCATCCGGGATCGGCAGCAGCACTTCCGGTTGCAACGTGCCGGCCTCGCGCTCTTCAAGGAACTTGCGGCCGATGTCCGGGAACATGGCGTAGGTCAGCACGTCCTCTTCGCTATGGGCCAGCGCGCCGATCTCCTGGCGCAGCTTGTCCAGCTCCGGCTTGATCAGATCGGCCGGACGCACCTCGATGAGCTCCTCGCCGCCGATGGCCTGGCGCTGCAGCTTCGCGTCGATGGTCCCAGGCGCCTTGCCGTAACCGCCCTGCAAGTAGAGCTTCACCTCGTTGGTGATGGTCTTGTAGCGCTCGCCGGCCAGTACGTTGAAAAACGCCTGGGTGCCGACGATTTGCGAGGTCGGCGTGACCAGCGGCGGGTAGCCCAGGTCTTTCCGAACGCGGGGAATCTCGGCGAGCACCTCGTCCATGCGGTCGAGCGCGCCTTGCTCCTTGAGCTGGTTGGCCAGGTTGGAAATCATCCCGCCCGGCACCTGGTTGACCTGCACGCGGGTATCGACCCCGGTGAAGTCGCTTTCGAACTGGTGGTACTTCTTGCGCACCGCGTAGAAATACAGGCCGATCTCCTGGATCAGCTCGAGGTCCAGACCGGTGTCGTATGGGGTACCGCGCAGCGCGGCGACCATCGACTCGGTGCCCGGATGGCTGGTGCCCCAGGCCATGGAGGAGATCGCCGTGTCGATGTGGTCGGCACCGTTCTCGATCGCCTTGAGCTGGCACATGCTGGCCACGCCGGCGGTGTCGTGCGAGTGGATGAACACCGGCAGGTCGATCTCGGCTTTCAGTGCGCGCACCAGATCGCCGGTGGCGAACGGCGTCAGCAGACCGGCCATGTCCTTGATCGCGATGGAATCGACGCCCATGTCGCGCATCGCCCGGCCCTGCTCGACGAACAGCTCGACGGTGTGCACCGGGCTGGTGGTGTAGGCGATGGTGCCCTGGGCGTGCTTGCCGGTCTTCTTCACCGCCTTGATGGCGGTTTCCAGGTTCCGCACGTCATTCATCGCATCGAAAATGCGGAACACGTCGATGCCGTTTTCGGCCGCCTTGGCGCAGAAGGCCTCGACCACGTCGTCGGCGTAATGCCGGTAGCCCAGCAGGTTCTGGCCGCGCAGCAGCATTTGCAGGCGGGTGTTGGGCAGCGCCGCCTTGAGTTGGCGCAGGCGCTCCCAGGGGTCTTCCTTGAGGAAGCGCACACAGGCGTCGAACGTCGCGCCGCCCCAGACTTCCAGCGACCAGTAGCCGACGCGGTCGAGCTTGTCGCAAATAGGCAGCATGTCCTCGGTGCGCATGCGGGTGGCCAGCAGGGACTGGTGAGCGTCGCGCAGGATGGTGTCGGTAACGGTGATTTTCTTCTGAGCAGTCATGGTTCGTTCCTCACAGTCCTGCGTGGGCGGCGATGGCGGCAGCGATGGCCAGGGCCAGTTCGCCCGGCTTGCGTTTGATCGAGTAATTCAGCAGTTCCGGATGGTTATCCACGAAGCTGGTGTTGAACTGACCGCTGCGAAAATCCGGGTTGTCGAGAATCTTCTGGTAATAGGTCGCCGTGGTTTTCACGCCTTGCACGCGCATGTCGTCCAGTGCGCGCGAGCCGCGTGCCAGCGCCTCTTCCCAGGTCAGCGCCCAGACGATGAGCTTCAGGCACATGGAGTCGTAGTACGGCGGAATGGTGTAGCCGGTGTAGATCGCCGTGTCGGTGCGCACGCCGGGGCCGCCGGGCGCGTAGTAGCGGGTGATCTTGCCGAAGCAGGGCAGGAAGTTGTTGCGCGGCTCCTCGGCGTTGATGCGGAACTGCAGGGCGAAGCCGCGATACTGGATGTCTTCCTGCTTGACCGAGAGCGGCAGGCCCGAGGCGATGCGGATCTGCTCGCGGACGATGTCGATGCCGGTGATTTCCTCGGTGATGGTGTGTTCCACCTGCACGCGAGTGTTCATTTCCATGAAATACACCTCGCCATCGGCGAGCAGGAATTCCACGGTACCGGCGTTCTCGTAACCCACCGCCTTGGCCGCGCGCACCGCGAGATCGCCGATATAGGCGCGCTGCTCCGGGGTCAGCTGCGGGCTGGGGGCGATCTCAATGAGCTTCTGGTTGCGCCGCTGGATCGAGCAGTCGCGCTCGAACAGATGCACGGTGTTGCCGAAGGAGTCGGCCAACACCTGAGCCTCGATATGCTTGGGCTCGACGATGCACTTTTCGAGGAATACATCCGCCGAACCAAAGGCCTTGGTCGCCTCGGAGATGACGCGCGGATAAGCTTGCGCTAGCTCTTCGCGCGAGTTGCAGCGGCGAATGCCGCGGCCGCCGCCGCCGGAGGTCGCCTTGAGCATGACCGGATAGCCGATACGCTCGGCCTCAGCCAAGGCTTCGTCGACATCCGCCACGTTGCCTTCGGTGCCAGGCGTGACCGGCACGCCGGCCTTGATCATGCTGCGCCGCGCTTCGGTCTTGTCGCCCATGCGGCGGATCACTTCGGCGCTGGGGCCGACAAAGCGGATACCGCGCTCGGCGCAGATTTCCGCTAGCTCGGCATTCTCGGAGAGGAAACCATAGCCGGGATGCAGCGCATCGCAACCGGTCTCGACGGCAAGATTTACCAACTTGCGTGGGTTCAGGTACCCGGCCAGCGGGTCTTCACCAATGAAATACGCCTCATCGGCGCGCTTGACATGCAGGGCGTGGCGGTCAGGTTCGGCAAAAACCGCTACCGAGCGCACACCCATTTCGGCACAGGCCCGCACGATGCGGACGGCTATTTCACCGCGATTGGCGATCAGCAGCTTTTTGATCACGCTGTCATCCCTCGGTCGATGGGGCAAAGGCCGCCTGGCGGAGGCCGTGTAGCGCTTGCATCCCGTGCAAGCCCATAAACCCTACGCCCATCGGAGTGATAACTGAAAATAAATAATAGTTTGCTGCTGAATAGGTAATTACTTATATCTAGCGAATTTGCAGTCGAAGGGTGTCATTTTTTCGCGATAAAAAATGATCAAACGCATGAAAGGATTGGAGTACGGCAGGCGGGCCGACAGATACGATCGCCGCCTCGAATCGCCGCCGCTCCGGCTATCTGACGCGTTCAGCTATCAGTGGCAACGGCGCGGATGCGATCAACCATACTTCGCAGGCCATTGCCACGCGTCGGCGATATGTGCCGAAACAGGTCGAGGGTGCGAAACACGTCGTCGATGTCGACCGCCAACAGGTCTTCGGGGGTGCGAGCATTCAGCGCGACCAGCACGATCGCGGCCAGTCCTTTGACGATGATCGCGTCGCTGTCGATGAGAAAGAACAGCTTGCCGCTCGCCGGATCTTTCAGATGCGTCAGCCAGACCTGACTCTGGCAGCCCTGGACGAAGTTGTCTTCGGTGCGCTCGTCATCGGGAAATGCCGGCAGTTTACGCCCCAGATCGACGATGTAGGCGTAGCGGTCTTCCCAGTCATCAAGCACGTCGAACGCGTCCACGACGTCGTCCAGACGAATGTCGGTGCCGAGGCTGGTGTGGGTAAAGTCGGTACTGGTCGTCATAAGGCGCGGTTCGATTCTGTGGGCATCATTGCGGGTGGGTAACGGGCTGCATGAGGTATCGCCTCACAGCATCCCCAGTTCCAACTTGGCTTCGTCGGTCAACATATCGCTGTTCCACGGCGGGTCAAAGGTGATTTCCACCGCCACTTCTTCGACGTTGGGAACCTCCTGGAGCTTTCGCTTGACGTCGTCGGCGATCACCTGGCCCATGCCACATCCCGCCGCCGTCAACGTCATCAGAACGTCGATCCGGTGTCCGCTGATCCTGCAATCATAGATCAGCCCCAGGTCCACTACGTTCACCGGTATTTCCGGGTCGTAGCAGGCGCGCATGGCTTCCCAGACCTGACTCTCGTTGATCGAGCCATCCGCGGTCTCCTCGAACCTGTTCTGCAACGGCTGCTTGCCCAGCCCGTCGGCGTCATGGCCTTCGATACGTACCAGATTGCCATTCAGCGCGACGGTAAAGCTGCCGCCCAGCGACTGGGTGATGGTTACGAACGTATCCGCCGGAACCATAACCTCGGTACCCGAAGGCACCAGTCGGCCGGCTATTTCACGTTTGGTGAGCACTACTTCCCGTTCATGCATGTTGTCGGGCTCCTCTATCTTGGCTGTCCCGGCAGTGCGCATGCGCCGTGACGCCTTCGGTCATTTGAGTCATTCGCCGTCAGCCTGGCCAGCGCACCGGATGCGGTTCAAAGCGCGCCGCGGGTGCGCCTTACCCGGCAAACAGCCGCTGCAGTTTCGCCAGCGCCTGGAACAGCTGATCAACCTCCTCCAGCGTGTTGTAGAACGCGAAGGACGCGCGTGCCGAGCCACTCTCGCCGAAGCGGTCCATCAGCGGCATGGCGCAGTGATTACCGGTGCGGATGGCGATGCCCTGTTGATCGAGCAATGTGCCGATATCGCTGGAATGCAGCCCCTGAATCTGAAACGACAACACGGGAACCTTATGCCGCGCAGTGCCCATGATCGTCATGCCTGGTACCGTCTCGACCAGTTCGTTGGCGCGCTGCAATAGCGCAGCCTCCACCGCTTCCACAGCCTCGCGGTCAAGCCCGTCGAGATACTGGATGGCGGCTTCGAGTCCGATGGCTTCGGCAATCGCTGGCGTACCGGCTTCGAAGCGGTGAGGCAACGCCGCCCAGGTGGTTTTCGCGAACGTCACCCGCTCGATCATCTCTCCGCCGCCCTGAAACGGCGACAGCTGCTCGAGGATGCTTTCGCGCCCGTACAGCACGCCAATTCCGGTCGGCCCCAGCAACTTGTGGGATGAAAACGCGTAGAAGTCGCAGTCCAGCTCGCGTACATCCACCTTCAGATGAGGGACCGCCTGGGCGCCGTCGATGACTGTGATCACGCCCTGGGCCCGGGCCGTGGCGATCATCTCGCGAACCGGATTGATCGTTCCCAGCACATTCGACACGTGTGTCATGGCCAGCACGCGGGTTCGATCCGTCAGTTGTTCGCTGAAACTTTGTTGGTCCAGCTCGCCTTCGTCGGTGACCGCGATGACCCGCAGTTCGGCGCCGGTGCGCTCGCAGACCATCTGCCAGGGCACGATATTGGCGTGATGTTCCATGTGGGTAACGAGAATCTGGTCGCCGGGCTTGAGCATCGTGGCCAGGCCGTTGGCGACGATGTTTATGGCCTCGGTGGTGCCTCGGGTCCAGATGATTTCCCGCGTGCTGGCGGCATTGATGAATGCGCGGACCGTCTCGCGGGCCGACTCGAACGCGACGGTGGCCCTGTCGCCCAGGGTGTGGGCGCCGCGGTGCACGTTGCTGTGCGAGGTGCGGTAGTAACGATCCATCGCCTCGATGACCGGGACAGGTTTCTGCGCTGAAGCGGCGTTGTCCAGGTACACCAGCGGCTTGCCGTTGACCGTCTCGCCAAGAATCGGAAAATCAGCCCGAATACGGTCGATATCCAGCCGCGGCCTGCTGGATAGGGCGGGAGTCGGGGCGGAGCCTGCGTGGCGGACAGCTTCGGTCATGGCAGGTCAATCCTCGATAAGGTTGTTCTGAATGAAACCGGCCAGCCGCTCATCGATCCACGCGCGTACATCTTCCAGCGGAATCTGGGCGACCAGTTCGTTGATGAAGCCCATGCTCAGCAGGGTCCTGGCCTCGGCCCTGTCGATGCCGCGGGACAGGAGAAAGAACATCGCCTCCGGGTCGAGCTGGCCAATGGTGGCGCCGTGGCCGCACTTGACGTCATCGGCGTAGATCTCGAGCTCGGGCTTGGTATCGATCGACGCGTGTGGCGACAGCAGCAGATTCTTGCTGTTCATCTGCGCACTGGTCTTCTGGGCATCGCGGTGGATATGAATGCGGCCGTTGAAGACACTGTGGGACGTGCCCGCAGCCATGCACCGGTAGTTCTCTTCGCTGGTGCAATTGGCGGCGATGTGTTCGAGCACCGTGTGGTTGTCGTAGTGCTGATTGTTCTGGGTGACGGCAACGCCATTCAGCAGGCAATGCGCGCCGGGCGCCTCGAAACGGACCTGCAGGTCATGCCGACGCAGCGTGCCGCCAAAGCCGAAGCAGTGGCTCTCGAAATGGCTGCCGCCCGCCAGACGCACGCCTGTCGCCCCGACGTGGCCAACCGATTCGGGTTCGAGTGCAAGGCGGATGTAGGTCAGCGTGGCGCCCTCGCCGACATCGGCCTCGGTAACCGCATCGACCAGATAAGCCTGCGCGTCGGTGGCTTCGTACTGCTCGACCAGCGTAAGCGTGCTGCGCTCCGCCATCGTCAGCATGATCCGTGGGTAAACCGAACCGCTCTGCTGGGCATCCGTCAGGATCTGGATATACAGCGGGCGGTCGACTTCGGTCTCGGCCGCGACCTCGACCAGCACGCCATCTTCCAGGCGCGCCGTGTTCAGGCGAGCCAGCTGGGTCGTTGCGGTGTCCAGCGCCTGGTCGAGACGCGCTGCGAGCTGCTGCGCCCGGTCGACATCGAGCTCACTGAATGGCGTGACGCGAAAGCCCGCCTGGTCCGGTAGCTCAGAGGCCGCGAGGTCGACCAGACCGTTGCGAATGACGATCCGATAGCCGCTGACCGCCATGGGCTCCAGCACTTGCGTGCCTTCTTCGAGGGCTGGGGCGAGCGCTTCATCGAACGACAGATAACGGCTGGAATACTTCCAGTTTTCGGTCTTGCGCGTAGGCAGCGGCATATCCTGCAATGCCCTGCCGCGTGCTGTTCTGAGTTCGCGCAACGGCTGCGGCAAACGCTCGCCGCCATCAGCCAGAAACGCTGCAGGCAATGTCGGTACTGCCTTCATCATGGCCTCCTTAGCGCGCTACTGCGTCGTTGATGCCCAGCCAGCCGTAGCCTTTTTCTTCCAGCTCCAGCGCCAGCTCCCGCCCGCCGGAGCGGATGATCCGCCCACCGGCAAGCACGTGCACGTAATCCGGAACGATGTAGGACAGCAGGCGCTGATAGTGGGTCACGACGAGAAAGGAGCGATCCGGCGAGCGGTTGGCGTTGACCCCATCGGAAACCGTCTTCAGCGCATCGATATCCAGGCCCGAGTCGGTCTCGTCGAGAATCGCCAGGCGCGGCTCGAGCAGCATCATCTGCATGATCTCGTTGCGCTTCTTCTCGCCCCCGGAGAAACCTTCGTTGACGCCGCGCTTGAGAAACGAAAGGTCCAGATCGACCTCACCGGCGACCTGCTTGGCCAGCTTCATCAAGCCCACGGCGTCGAGCTCCGGCTGCCCGCGGTGCTTGCGCATCGCATTGACTGCCGTGCGCAGGAACTGGATGTTGCTGACACCGGGAATCTCGACCGGGTATTGGAACGCCAGGAACAGACCGTCGCGGGCGCGCTCTTCGATTTTCTGCTCGAGCAGGTTCTTGCCATCCATGGTGACTTCGCCAGCGGTCACCTCGAACGCCTCGTGCCCGGCCAGCACTTGCGCCAGGGTGCTTTTACCGGAGCCGTTCGGGCCCATGATCGCGTGCACTTCACCGGCACCGATCTCCAGATCGATGCCCTTGAGGATCGGCGTTCCATCGACGCTGGCGTGCAGATTCTTGATACTCAGCATTAGGTTCTAACCTCTCTTTTGACCAATAGGTGCTAGCCGACCGAGCCTTCGAGGCTCACTTCGAGCAGCTTGCCGGCTTCCACGGCGAACTCCATCGGCAGCTCCTTGAAGACTTCCTTGCAGAACCCGTTGACGATCATCGAAACGGCCTGTTCCGGCTCGATGCCACGCTGGCGGCAGAGGAACATCTGCTCGTCGCTGACCTTCGATGTGGTGGCCTCGTGTTCGACGATGGCGCTCTGGTTTCGGCTTTCGATGTAAGGGAAGGTATGCGCCCCGCATCGGTCACCGATCAGCAGCGAATCGCACTGGGTAAAGTTGCGCGCACCCTGGGCGCCAGGCCCGAACCGTACGAGACCGCGATAGCTGTTGTTGCTGCGCCCGGCGGAAATGCCCTTGGAGATGATCGTGCTGCGGGTGTTCTTGCCCAGATGGATCATCTTGGTGCCGGTATCGGCCTGCTGGCGGTTGTTGGTCAGCGCGACCGAATAGAACTCTCCGACGCTGTTGTCGCCCTGCAGGACGCAGCTGGGGTACTTCCAGGTAATCGCCGAGCCGGTTTCCACCTGGGTCCAGGAAATACGGGAATTCTTGCCGCGGCACGCGCCGCGCTTGGTCACGAAGTTATAGATGCCACCCCGACCCTCAGCATCGCCGGGATACCAGTTCTGTACCGTGGAGTACTTGATCTGGGCATCGTCCAGCGCCACCAGCTCGACCACCGCAGCATGCAGCTGGTTCTCGTCGCGCATGGGCGCGGTGCAGCCTTCGAGGTAACTGACATAGGCGCCTTCGTCGGCGATGATCAGCGTCCGCTCGAACTGGCCGGTGTTGGCCGCGTTGATCCTGAAGTAGGTGGACAGCTCCATCGGGCAGCGCACGCCCTTGGGGATGTAGACAAATGAGCCATCGCTGAACACGGCGGAGTTGAGCGCCGCGTAGTAGTTGTCGCCTTGGGGAACGACGCTGCCGAGGTACTTCTTGATCAGCTCGGGGTGCGCATGCACCGCCTCGGAGATGGGGCAGAAAATCACCCCGGCCTCGGCCAGGCGCTTCTTGAAGGTGGTACCGACGGAAACCGAATCGAACACGGCATCCACGGCGACATCCCGCACACCGGCCAGCGCGGCGCGCTCGTGCAACGGAATGCCCAGTCGCTCGTAGGTGCGCAGCAACTCCGGATCGACTTCATCCAGACTCTTCGGCCCATCCTTCTGGGATTTGGGCGCCGAATAATAGGAGATCGAGTGAGGGTCGACCCGTTCAAACTCGACATGGGCCCAATCCGGCTCGTCCATTTTCAGCCATCGACGGTAGGCGTCCAGTCGCCACTCCAGCATGAACTCCGGTTCGCGTTTGATCGCCGACAGACGGCGAATCACCTCTTCGCTCAAACCGGGCTCGAACGTATCGGCTTCGATTTCCGTGACGAAGCCATGCTCGTATTCGCTTCTGATCAGCTCGTCGACCTGTTTACCTGCGTTGGCCATGATGGACGCTCCGTTCTCTCTCAGGTTTCTACGGTAAAGCCCGGCTACCAGGCTGCGGTCGCTGACGATGTCGTCTCGCCTGTATCTGCGGCAAGCGGCAAGCAGCAGCGATCATCGTTCCAGCCATGATCCGCCGGGTTTGTAATTATGGTTTTGACGCTACTGTACATTACCAGAGCAATTTAGTCAGGTATTAAGCGATGATGATGCGCGACGCTGATTTAGCCGAAGTCCGACCGCGATGGCGGGGCTCTCGGTCGCCAGGGGTTCGACTGCTTATACATTGCCGATTCATCGTGTAATGCTTGCATGCTGGGAGCGCAATCAGCACGGTGCGACGTCACGACGTGAGGCGACAGCTGCCGAACCAGGAACCCGCCGATGAGGTGCTTGCCGCTAACGATGGCGGCGGCAGGAAACAGACGAGAGCAGCAAGCCGATGCGAAAAAGCATGATGCGGATCACCCTGCGCCAGTTGCAGGTATTCAGGGCGGTCTGTGATAGCCGCTCCTACAGCCGTGCGGCGGAAGAAATGGCGCTGACCCAGCCAGCCGTGAGCCTGCAGATCCGCCAGCTTGAGGAGCTGATTGGCCAACCGTTATTCGAGTACCTGGGAAAAAAACTCTACCTCACTGTCGCTGCCGAAGCCCTGCAGCGCGCCAGCGCCGATATTTTTGGCCGCCTGGACAGCCTGGACATGCAGCTGTCCGATCTGCAGGGCTCGCTTCAGGGGCAACTGACCCTCGCCGTAGAATCGAGCGCCAAGTACATCACGCCGCATCTGTTCGCCGCGTTCAAACGCCAGCATCCGGAAGTCAGCCTGGAACTGGTCGTGGTCAATCACGCCCAGGTGGTCAAGCGCCTGTCGACCAGCCGCGACGACCTGCTGATCATGTCGCAGGTGCCGACCGACATGGACCTGGAGTTCATGCCTTTTCTGAACAATCCCATCGTGGCGGTTGCGCCAATGGACCATCCGCTGAGCCAGGCAACTGACCTGACCCTGCAGGACCTGACCGCCTACCCACTGGTTATACGTGAACCCGGATCAGGCACACGCAAAGCGGGCGAAGACTATCTACGGCAAAAGCGCGCGCATTTCGCTCAGACGATACAGGTGGCGTCGCTGGATGCGCTGCGCGAGGCCGTGGTGGCCGGGTTGGGCGTGGCGCTAATGCCACGCCATGCGGTTCACCTGGAACTGGCTCACGGCCTGCTGCGAGAGCTGCCGGTTCAGGAACTGCCGCTGTACCGCAGCTGGTGCGTGGTGCATCCCAGAACCAAACGTCTGAGCCCGGTCGCTCAGGCGTTCTTTGCCTTCATCCGTGAGGAGCGCGCTCAGATCAGCGCGTTGGCTACACGTTTTGCCGGTGCTCCGCCTGACGCTCCAGCAGTGGGCTGACCATCAACAGATCGGGGAACTCCATCAGTTGCGCGTGCAGCTGGCGCTGCTCGTCATAGCTTTCGATGGCGCGGCGGAAGTGCATGCGGCGCTCGTCCTGTTGCTTGCGGCGGGCACGGGCATCGAGGTTGACGTAGGCTTCACGGTGCTGGGACATGCGTGGTCTCCGGAACGGGTGTCGGGAGAGCCCAGCATCGAAGCCTCAGGTGACGCTATCAGGACGAACAGATGACGGGGCGATGAACGTCGCTCAAAGGCCGCCTCATTCCTCGTGCGGCTTCACCGACTTGGGCGACAGGCGCAGGCTGCGCAAGCTGCGCTTGACGCTCTTCAGGTGATTGACCAGGCTCGGGCCACGCGCCATGGCGACGCCCATCGCCAGCACATCGATGACCACCAGGTGGGCGATCCGCGAGGTTAGCGGCGTGTAGATCTCGGTATCTTCCTGCACGTCGATGGCCAGGTTGATCGTCGCCAGCTCCGCCAGCGGCGTCTGGCTCGGACAGAGGGTGATCAGTGTGGCGCCGGACTCGCGCACCACATTGGCAGTGATCAGCAGGTCCTTGGAACGTCCCGACTGGGAAATGCAGATCGCCACATCGGTGGGTTTCAGCGTGACCGCCGACATCGCCTGCATGTGCGGATCGGAATAGGCCGCCGCGCTGAGCAGCAGCCGGAAGAACTTGTGCTGGGCGTCGGTGGCGACCGCACCCGAGGCGCCAAAACCATAGAACTCGACACGCTCGGCCTTGGCCATGGCGGCCACCGCGCGCTCCAGCGCGTCGGAATCGAGCTTTTCACGCACTTCAATCAGCGTGTGCAGGGTCGTGTCGAAGATCTTCAGCGCAAAATCGGTGACCGAATCGTTCTCGCTGATAGCGAACTGACCGAAACTGGCGCCCGCGGCGAGGCTTTGCGCCAGTTTCAGCTTGAGGTCCTGAAACCCGAGGCAGCCGATGGCGCGGCAGAAGCGCACGATGGTTGGCTCGCTGACACCCACTGTATGGGCCAGATCGGCCATCGAACTGTGCATCACGGCAGCCGGGTCGAGGAGCACATGGTCGGCCACCTTGAGTTCCGACTTGCGTAACGAACTTCTCGATTGAGCGATGTGTTGCAGCAGGTTCACGTAGGCGACTCACTTTGATCAAAACCCGGCAAGAATGGTCGAACGCTGCGGGTGCGCTCGCACCCGTCATGCCGGCTGGGTTGTAGTGGGCTTGTAGTTATACTACAAGCTTCGCTGTATCGCCCACCTGGGTGCCGTTTAAAACGCAGACGGGGCAGGCAAAACAAGGCGGAAAAAACGGAAAAGCGGAGTTCAGGTTCCGGCAAATGGGCTCTCCGAGACCGTTTTTAACGCGGCATTGCCGACGCTGGCAGTTCTAAGCGGCACGTCAATCGACATCTGTCCACCTTCTAGGAGTGACGCTGTGTCCATTTCCTGCGACATGCTGGTATTCGGCGGTACCGGCGACCTGGCACTACACAAACTCATCCCTGCGCTGTATTACCTGCACCGCGAGCAGCGGCTGCATGCTGACGTTCGCATCCTGGCAATCGCCCGTCAGGACATCGACCGCAACGCCTACCTGGTACTGGCCGAGCGTCATCTCCGAGCACAGATTGCACGCACGGACTTCGAGACCGAGATTTGGAATGCGTTCAGCCAACGCCTCGACTACTTCCCAATGGACGCCACCCAGCGCGGTGAATACATCCGCCTCGCGCATCACCTCGGCCAGGCCGAAGGCCGCGTGCGCGTGCATTACCTGGCAACCGCACCCAACCTGTTCGAGCCCATAGCGTCGAACCTTGAAAGCGCCGGCCTTGCGGGGGAAGACGCCCGCATCGTGCTGGAAAAGCCCATCGGCCATTCATTGGAATCGGCGCTGGAAATCAACGCGGCCATCGGTAACGTCTTCCCGGAATCACGCATCTACCGGATCGACCACTACCTCGGCAAGGAAACCGTGCAGAACCTCATGGCGTTGCGCTTCGCCAACGCACTGTTCGAGCCGATCTGGCGCAGCGGTCATATCGACCATGTGCAGATCACCGTGGCCGAAACCCTCGGCGTCGAGGAGCGCGGCAGCTATTACGACCATGCCGGGGCGATGCGCGACATGCTGCAGAATCACCTGCTGCAACTGCTCTGCCTGGTGGCGATGGAAGCCCCAGTGCGCTTCGACGCCAAATCGATACGCGGCGAGAAGGTCAAGATCCTCGAAGCGCTCAAACCGATCACCGGCAACGACGTGCAGGACAAGACCGTGCGTGGGCAGTACGTCGCCGGGCAGATCGGTGGCCATGACGTGCAGGCCTACTACTTCGAAAAGGACGTCGATAACGACAGCGACACCGAAACCTTCGTCGCCGTGAAAGCCGAGATCAATAACTGGCGCTGGGCCGGTGTGCCCTTCTATCTGCGCACCGGCAAGCGCATGGCGAAGAAGCGTTCGGAGATCATCATCACCTTCAAACAGGTGCCGCACATGCTATTCACCAAGGGCGAGGTCAACCGCCTGGTGATCCGCCTGCAGCCCGAAGAGAGCATCAGCCTGCAGCTCATGGCCAAGGCACCGGGCAAAGGCATGCAGCTGGAGCCCGTCGAGCTCGATCTGAACCTGGCGCACGCATTCAGCAGCACGCGTCGCTGGGAGGCCTACGAGCGGCTGTTGCTGGACGTGATCGAAGGCGACTCGACACTGTTCATGCGCCGCGATGAAGTGGAAGCGGCGTGGAACTGGGTTGACCCAATCCTCTGTGGCTGGCAGAGCCATTACCGCAAACCCAGACCCTATCCGGCTGGAACCGACGGCCCTGAGCAGGCGCACCAGCTGATCGAGCACCAGGGTCGCCAGTGGTGGCGTTGAGCCAGCCGAGAGCGTCCGCCGCGGGCGCCGATTACGCGTTGTACGGCCCGAAATAGAGCTGCTCTGCGCGAGCAGCTGTAACTAACACAGCGAGCAGCTCGCAACTAGCAGCTGAACTTTCCAGCATCGTCGGTAATTGGGCTGACCAATAAATTTAACCAAATGCGACGAAGTCGCCATCTCCGCGAAGCGGATCGCCGATATCCAGCCAAGATATCGGCGACTGAACTTGCCAGTTCTGGCCTGCTGATTCAGGGCTTAATCCATCAACAACTCCGGCAAGTTTCGGCCAGGCAAATGCGGACGTTATCCACAACCGTACCGGCATTGGCGCAACCCTCGCAAAGCCCCATTCTGAAAGGGCTCCGCTCTGTTGGCTAAGCGTACTGATCTGCGCTTTTGCCGCGCCTTGATCATCTAGCAGAGCCCGCCCAGCAACGTGCGCCGATCCGACGCTGATATACCACTGTATATAGGCATCAGATCAGACCCGATCCTGGCGCTTGGCGAGCAAGTTCAACTTTCGCGATAAACGGCGAACTTCGGAGATATCAGCGCCGATTCAATGCCCATGATCGGCGACTTGGGTTGAGATTAATTTTTTGATGTGTTTATTCTAATAAAGGATTTCAATCAGCAACCCCAAAGGTCTTGTTTTGAGTGTTCCTACCGTAACGCTCCGTCGCCCAACCGACGGCGACGGTTATCCCCTCCATGAGCTGGTAGCGCGCTGCCAACCCCTGGATATCAATTCGGCGTACTGCAACCTTCTGCAATGCTCCGACTTCGCCGACACCTCCATTGCCGCCACAGATGCGGATGACCAATTGGTAGGTTTCATTTCCGGTTACTGCCCTCCTGCTCGCCCGGACACCTTGTTCGTCTGGCAAGTCGCGGTCGACGCTTCGATGCGCGGCCAGGGTCTGGCGCTGCGCATGCTGATGGCATTGATCGCTCGAGTCGCCAGAGAGCAAGGCGTCAGCCACCTGGAAACAACCATCTCGCCGGACAACGGGGCATCTCAGGCGCTGTTCAAAAAGGCCTTCGCCAAACTTGGCGTGGACTACAGCACCCGAACCCTGTTCTCCCGCGCCGAACATTTCGCCGGCAAGCACGAAGACGAAGTGCTCTACCGCGCCGGCCCGTTCGCCGCACCCCATTCAGAAGAAGAACTAGAGGAAAACGCATGAAAACTTTCGAACTGCACGAATCTGGCGTTCGCAGCTACTGCCGCTCCTTTCCCGTGGTCTTCAAGCAGGCCCGTGGCGCTGAACTCATCACCCGCGAAGGCAAGTCCTACATCGACTTTCTCGCCGGTGCCGGTACGCTGAACTACGGCCACAACCATCCGGTGCTCAAGCAGGCGCTGCTCGACTACATCGAAGCCGACGGCCTCACCCATGGCCTGGACATGTACTCCGAAGCGAAGGAGAACTTCCTCTCCACCTTCGATCGGCTGATCCTCAAGCCGCGCAACATGGACTACGTCATGCAGTTCACCGGTCCGACCGGCACCAACGCGGTGGAAGCCGCGCTGAAGCTGGCGCGCAAGGTGACTGGCCGCAACAACATCATCAGCTTCACCAACGGCTTCCATGGCTGCAGCATCGGCGCGCTCGCTGCGACCGGTAACAAGCACCACCGTGGCGCCGCAGGCGTTCCGCTGACCGACGTCAGCCGCATGCCTTACGCCAACTACTTCGGCGACAAGGTCAACACCATCGCGATGATGGACAAGCTGCTGACCGACCCATCCAGCGGTGTCGACAAGCCCGCTGCCGTGATCGTCGAAGTGGTCCAGGGCGAAGGCGGTCTGAACGCCGCCTCGGCCGAGTGGGTGCGCAAGCTCGAGAAGCTGTGCCGCAAGCACGAAATGCTGCTGATCATTGATGACATCCAGGCCGGTTGCGGCCGGACTGGCACCTTCTTCAGCTTCGAAGAAATGGGCATCAAGCCGGACATGATCACCTTGTCCAAGTCGCTGTCGGGCTACGGCCTGCCGTTCGCCATGGTGCTGCTGCGCAAGGAGCTGGACCAGTGGAAGCCGGGCGAGCACAACGGCACCTTTCGCGGTAACAACCACGCGTTTGTCACCGCTGCTGCCGCCATCGAACACTTCTGGAAGGACGAAGAGTTCGCCAACAGCGTCAAGGCCAAGGGCAAGCGCATCGCCGATGGCATGCACAAGATTGTCCGCCGCTATGGCCCGGACTCTCTGTTCGTCAAAGGTCGCGGAATGATGATCGGCATCAGCTGCCCGGACGGCGACACCGCTGCCGCCATCTGCCGTCACGCCTTCGAGAACGGCCTGGTCGTTGAAACCAGCGGCGCGCATAGCGAAGTGGTCAAGTGCCTCTGCCCGCTGATCATCAGCGAAGAGCAGATCGACAAGGCCATGAGCATCCTGGACAAGGCCTTCGCTGCCGTGATGTCCGACCAGGACTCCAACCAAGCAGCTTCTTGAGGACTTAGCAAAATGATCGTACGTACCCTGGCCGAATGCGAGCAGTCCAACCGCAAGATCAAGACCGATACCTGGGACAGCACCCGGATGCTGCTCAAGGACGACAAGATGGGCTTCTCGTTTCACGTAACCACCATCTACGCCAACACCGAGACGCACATCCACTACCAGAACCATCTGGAGTCGGTGTATTGCATGAGCGGTAACGGTGAAATCGAGACCATCGCCGACGGCAAGATCTACAAGATCGAGGCCGGCACGCTGTACATCCTCGACAAGCACGACGAGCACTTGCTCCGTGGCGGCACCGAGGACATGAAAATGGCCTGCGTCTTCAATCCGCCGCTCAACGGCAAGGAAGTTCATGACGAGAGCGGTGTCTACCCGCTGGAGGCCGAAACCGTTTAAGAGCATGGTGATGCGCGGCATCACCCGCTATCGATGGTTGTGCCCATCCTGCGAGTGACCGCAGGGTGGGTGAAACCCGCCAAGGAACCGAAAGGAGACTGTGAAGTGAACCCCGTGCAAGCCGACCTGTACCCTTCGCGCCAGCACGACGAACCCAGCTGGCAAGAGCGTCTGGATCCGGTCGTCTACCGCAATGACCTGGCCAACGCCCCTATTGCACCAGAACAGATCGAACGCTTCGAGCGTGATGGTTATCTGGTCATCCCCAATCTGTTCAGCGCCGAGGAAGTCGCGGTGTTCCGCGAAGAACTCGATCGCATGCGCCAGGACCCGGCCGTCTCCGAGTCCGGCAAGACCATCAAGGAACCCGATAGCGGCGCGATCCGCTCGGTGTTCGCTATCCATGCCGACAATCCGCTGTTTTCCCGTGTCGCCTGTGACGAGCGCATTGCTGCTATCGCCAGCTTCATACTCGGCGGTGACATTTATGTGCACCAGTCGCGGATGAACTTCAAACCCGGCTTTACCGGCAAAGAGTTCTACTGGCACTCGGATTTCGAAACCTGGCACGTCGAAGATGGGCTGCCACGCATGCGAACTCTGAGCTGCTCGATCCTCCTCACCGACAACGAGCCGCACAACGGCCCGCTGATGCTGGTGCCGGGGTCGCACAAGCACTACATCCGCTGCGTCGGCGCGACGCCGGAGAACCATTACGAGAAATCGCTGCGCAAGCAGGAGTTCGGCGTACCCGACCATGACAGCCTGACCCGCCTGGCGGACCGCTACGGCATTGACACGGCCACCGGCCCGGCAGGTAGCGTGGTGTTTTTCGACTGCAACACCATGCACGGCTCCAACAGCAACATCACCCCCAGCGCGCGCAGCAATCTGTTCTATGTCTACAACCATGTAGATAATGCCGCGCAGGCCCCATTCTGCGGCCTCTCGCCACGCCCGGCCTTTGTCGGCGAGCGCGAGAATTTCAAGCCTCTGCAGATCAAGCCACAACAGTATCTCTGACGTATCCATCAGGCCCGCATACCGGGCCTGATCTTTGTTGGCGGCCGAGAGGCGGCCCAGGGATGAAAATTCACCCCCAAGACGGGACGATGAATCGATGCATACCGTAGAAAAGATCGGCGGCACATCCATGAGCCGCTTCGACGAACTGCTCAACAACATCTTTATTGGCCATCGCACAGGCGACGAGCTCTATCAGCGCGTCTTCGTCGTATCGGCCTACAGCGGCATGACCAATTTGCTGCTGGAACACAAGAAGACCGGAGAACCGGGCGTCTACCAGCGCTTCGCCGATGCCCGCAGCGAGGGCGCCTGGCTCGACGCGCTGGAAACCGTGCGTTCGCGCATGCTCGACAAGAATGCTGAGCTGTTCGGCGAGTTCGAGCAGCGTGCGGCCAACCAGTTCATCAACTCGCGCATCGACGATGCCCGCGAATGCATGAGCAGCCTGCAACGCCTCTGCGCCTACGGCCACTTTCAGCTCGACGAACACCTGATGAAGGTGCGCGAGATGCTCGCCTCGCTCGGCGAAGCGCACTCAGCCTTTAATTCGGTGCTGGCGCTCAAGCACCGCGGCATCAACGCGAAAATGGTCGACCTCACCGGCTGGCACCGCGACGCGCCGCTGCCCTTCGACGAGATGGTGCGCCACAGCTTCGAAGAGGTGGACCTATCCCGCGAACTGGTCGTCGCGACCGGCTACACGCATTGCAGCGAAGGCCTGATGAACACCTTCGACCGCGGCTACAGCGAGATCACCTTCGCCCAGATTGCTGCTGCCACCGGCGCCCGCGAAGCGATCATTCACAAGGAATTTCATCTTTCCAGTGCCGACCCGAACCTGGTCGGCGCCGACAAGGTGGTCACCATCGGTCGTACCAACTACGACGTGGCCGACCAGCTGTCGAACCTGGGCATGGAGGCGATCCACCCGCGTGCAGCCAAGACGCTGCGTCGCGCCGGCATCGAGTTGCGCATCAAGAACGCGTTCGAACCCGAACACGCCGGCACTCTCATCAGCCAGGACTACAAGAGTGAGCGGCCCTGCGTCGAGATCATTGCCGGGCGCAAGGACGTCTTCGGTATCGAGGTGTTCGATCAGGACATGCTCGGAGACGTCGCCTACGACATCGAGATCAGCAAGTTGCTCAAGCAACTGCGCCTGTACGTCGTGAACAAGGACTCCGATGCCAACAGCATCACTTATTACGCGGCTTCGGGCTCGCGCAAGCTGATCAACCGCGCCGCCCGGCTGATCGAGGAAAAATATCCGGCCGCCGAGGTCACGGTGCATAACGTCTCCATCGTCTCGGCGATCGGCTCGGACCTCAAGGTCAAGGGCATCCTTGCCAAGACCGTGGCCGCGCTGGCCGGTGCTGGGATCAGCATTCAGGCAGTGCACCAGTCGATCCGTCAGGTGGAAATGCAGTGCGTCGTCAACGAGGAAGACTACGACGACGCCGTCGCCGCGCTACACCGCGCGCTGATCGAGCCGGAGAACCACGGCGATGTAATCGCCGCGGCATAACGACTTCGCGCCATCGCAACACCGACCGCCGGATCTGGCTCGCGCTAGCTCCGGCGGTCTGCCGTCTGCCATTCGCTGGCCGATTCGGACAGCTTGCGGCGCCGATACCAGCCGGCGAAGAACACCAGCGCCAGGATCAGCTCGGCCAGGTCGCCGCCGTAGTACATCAGTTGCGCCGCCGCTTCGATCTCGGCCAGTTCAAGGCCGGCGTCTCGGGGAAATCCGTAGGCATACATCAACTTGCCGAGCACCGCGTGAGCGGCGATAGCGGCGAACAGCACCCCCAGCCGCATCCGCATTCCCGGCCGATGGGGCGCGGGGTCCGGTCCGGCAATGGACCAGCTGAACAGATAGCCAGCAAGGACAAAATGCAGGTGTAGCCAGATGTGCAGCACCGGTTCGCTGAAGCTCAACTGGAACAGCGGTGTGAGATAGAGCACATAGAGCGCGCCAATGTCCAGAAACAACGCAGTGGCGGGATGGCTCAGGCAACGCACCGGCATGGTCGCCGCGAAATCGGTGATGCGGCGTGCAGTGGTTACCGGCACGCTGCGCAGCAACAGAGTGCCCGGCGCCCCGAGCATCAGCGCGATGGGGGCGAACATACCCAGCAACAGGTGCTGAGCCATGTGCCCACGCAGATCTGAATGTCCCCACTCGACCACAGGCGGCGAGAAGGCCAGCACCAACAGCCCGCAGCCAAGGCTGAAACTGACCAACCGCCAGCAATGCCAAACCTTGCGACGCCTGCGCTGTGCACGGACCCCCAGCACATAGGCAAACCACAGCCCTTGGGTCACCAGCACCAGCATGAAGGTCCCGGCGAGCGTCAACAGATGAGCGTCATGACTCACAGACCGCTCACCCCGCGCGGTCGCCGCCCGACACCTGCCCTACGCCAGACAAAGAAACCCACCGCCAGCAGCAATACGCCGAAGCCATTCCACGCCAGGTCGTAGAGCCAGAGATTGTCGACGTAGCGCACCTGGTGCAAACGCAGCACCTTGTGATCGACAACGCCGTCAAACAGCTGGAAGCCTCCCGCTCCGAGCAACAGCCCCGCCCAGGCGTGCCAGCGCGACACCGCTTGATGACGACTCAGCCGAACGAACAGGTAAAACCCGGCCGCCAGCATCAGCAGCTCAGCCGAGTGCAACAGGCCATCGGACAGGAGCGAGATGGCAGGAGTCGAACGGTCGAAAAAGTGGTGCCAGGCGAGAATCTGATGAAAGACGATTTCATCGACCGCGGCCATCAGACCGATACCGAGCAAGAGCGTCGCGGTCAGGCTGCCTCTGGCGTCGACGAAGTTGGCGCTCACGATGGCCTCCGGGTGAGTACGGGTTGGCCTGCGTCGGAGCTCGGTGCACTCGACTCAAGCCTCGTCTAAGAGTGACTTGGGTCGGCCGCAGGAGTTCGCGATGCACTTGATCTGGCGCGGCGAAAAGCGCCAGGCAACTCGGTAGAATCCGCACACTTTTGTCGGTATACAGAGCCACCGCACCATGACCCAGCCACGCACCGAATTGCTGTCGCCCGCCGGCACCCTCAAATCCATGCGTTATGCCTTCGCCTACGGCGCCGACGCGGTCTATGCCGGGCAGCCACGTTACAGCCTGCGCGTGCGCAACAACGAGTTCGACCACGCCAACCTGCGTCTGGGCATCGACGAGGCGCATGCCCAGGGCAAGCAGTTCTACGTGGTGGTCAACATCGCGCCGCACAACGCCAAACTGCGCACCTTTATCAAGGATCTGGAGCCGGTGGTCGCGATGGGCCCGGATGCGCTGATCATGTCCGATCCAGGGCTGATCATGCTGGTGCGCCAGCACTTTCCGGAGATGACCATTCACCTCTCGGTGCAGGCTAACGCGGTGAACTGGGCCAGCGTCGAGTTCTGGCGTCAGCAGGGGCTGACCCGGGCGATTCTCTCCCGCGAGCTGTCCTTGGAAGAGATCGGTGAAATCCGCGAAAAAGTGCCGGGCATGGAGCTGGAAGTTTTCGTTCACGGCGCGCTGTGCATGGCCTATTCCGGACGCTGCTTGCTGTCGGGCTACATCAACAAGCGCGACCCCAATCAGGGTTCCTGCACCAACGCCTGTCGCTGGGAGTACAAGACCCACGAGGCGAAAGAAAACGAAGTCGGCGACATCGTGCACAAGTACGAGCCCATCGCCGTGCAACCGGCCGAGCCCGACCGATCCGAACCGACGCTCGGGGCCGGCGCACCGACCGATGAGGTGTTTTTGCTCGAAGACAGCAGCCGTCCGGGCGAATTCATGTCCGCCTTCGAGGACGAGCACGGCACCTACATCATGAACTCCAAGGACCTGCGCGCCGTGCAGCACGTCGAGCGCCTGGTGCAGATGGGCGTGCATTCGCTGAAGATCGAGGGCCGGACCAAATCCCACTACTACGTGGCGCGCACCGCGCAGGTCTACCGTAAGGCCATCGACGACGCAGCCGCCGGCAGACCGTTCGACAAATCACTGATGGACACGCTGGAGTCGCTCGCACACCGCGGCTATACCGAAGGCTTCCTGCGTCGTCACGTGCACGACGAATACCAGAACTACGAGCGCGGCTTCTCACTGTCGGACCGCCAGCAGTTCGTCGGCGAACTGACCGGCGAAAGGCGCAACGGCCTGGCCGAAGTGATCGTCAAAAATCGCTTCGCTGTCGGCGACCGCCTGGAGTTGATGACGCCGCAAGGCAACCTGAGCTTCCGCCTGGACGCCCTGGAAAACAAACGCGGAGAGCGCACCGAAGTGGCACCTGGCGATGGTCACGTGCTCTACGTGCCCGTCCCGGAAAGCATCGACCTGCAACATGCCCTGCTGATGCGCGAACTGGACGGCGGCAGCACCACACGCGGCTAACAGGTGACGCTCAGTGGGTGGCGCAGCAGATGGACCCGGTGGCGTCCTCGTGACAGCCATGGTGGGCTTTAGCGCCGTGGGCTGAAGCCCACCCCGAACGGACCTGCAGGTGTTCGGGGGCTCTGTCCCTGTAAGTGATCGCTCGGGTTAGAAGCGAACCGGGTCGAATCGACGCCCCCCTGCAGCGCTGTGCGTTAACGACGCAGCCGAGCCATTCGCGGTCAAGACTGCTCCCACGGGAGAACTTGGTACCGCTGCTTTCGCGGTCGAGACCGCTCCCACGGGGGTTGGTGCTGACACGCATTTGCGAGCGTGGCTTTCCCAAGGGGACGGGGGCACCTGAGGCTATGCACGGCACCGAACCTGTGGGAGCGGTCTTGACCGCGAGCTTTTCAGCGAAGCCGCGCTCAGAACACCCGGCGCCCGATGAAGCAGCGCGCTGTTCGCCGCTACGACCGGCCGGCCTCTCACATCAGAAGCTTGACGAACTCGCCCGCCGGCACCGGCCGGCTGATCAGGTAGCCCTGCATCTCGTCGCAGCCGTGCGCCTTGAGGAAGTCCGCCTGGGCCTGGGTTTCGACGCCCTCGGCGACAACCTTCAGCTCCAGGCTATGGACCATGGCGATGATGGCTCGAACGATGGCCGAATCCTCGCCGACCTGATCCAGCTCGCAAATGAATGAACGGTCGATCTTCACGTAGTCCACCGGGAAGCGCTTGAGGTAACTGAGTGAGGAATAGCCGGTACCGAAGTCGTCGATGGCCAGCTTCACGCCCAATGAGCGCAGTTGGCGACTGATGGTGATGGCATTGTCGATGTCATCGAGCAGCTGGCTTTCGGTCAGTTCCAGTTCGAGCCGGTCGGCTGGCAGCCCGGTCTCCTCCAGCACCTGGCGCACCAGGCTGACGAAGTTGCCCTGACGCAATTGCTTGACCGACAGGTTCACCGAGACCCGAATTGCCGCCAGTCCATCGAGTTGCCACTGCCGCGCCTGCCGACAGGCCTCGCGCAGGACGAACTCCCCGAGGGCAATGATCAGCCCGGTTTCCTCCGCCAGCGGAATGAAAGAGCCCGGCGCAATGAGGCCGTTCTGTGGATGCCGCCAGCGCACCAGCGCTTCAGCCGCATCCAGGCTGTCTTCCGTCACGCTCAATCGTGGTTGGTAGAAGACTTCCAGCTGGCCTTCCTCGACGGCGCGGCGCAGCTGGTTTTCCAGTTTGAGATTTTCCAGGCTCGACACCTGCAAACGCTCGGTGAAGAACTGCAGGGTATTGCCGCCCAGATGCTTGGCATGCTGTGTGGCCATGTTCGCCTGCAACAGCAGCGAGGCCGCCTCACGCGAGTTGTCCGGCATCAGGCTGACACCGATGGACGCGCTGATGACCAGCTCCTGATCATCGATCTGAATGGGTTTGCTGATGCGCGACAGCAGACGGCTACCGCTGTGCGCCAGGCTGGCGAGGCTGCCGTGCCCTTCGACCACCACCACGAACTCATCACCGGACAAACGGGCAATGGTATCGGCGTCTGAGAATGTATGAGATAGGCGGCGCGAGACCTCACGCAGCAACTGATCAGCCGCCTCGTGCCCAAGGCTTTCGTTAAGCGTCTTGAAACGGTCCAGATCGATATAGAAGACCGCGAGCCCGCGATTGCTGCAGCGGCTGCGCTCGCAGGCGCTGTGCAGCCGTTCCTTGAGCAAGCTGCGATTGGCCAGCCCGGTCAGCTCGTCGAAGTGGGTCAGGTAGCGCAGACGTTCCTCGACCTGGCGCCTGACGCTGAGATCGGAAACAAATGCGACCACGTTGCAAACGTTGCCTTGCCGATCGTGCACCACGCGCATCTGCGCCCATTGCGGGTAGACCTCGCCGTTTTTGCGGGTTTCGATCAGCTCGCCTTGCCAGCTGCCGTGCTGCGCCAGGCTTTCGCGAATCGCCGCATATTGCTGGCGACTGTCCTCGGAGCTGGCCAGCAGGGCGACGCTTTTGCCGATCAGCTCTTCTCGGCTGAAGCCGGACAGCTCGCAGCAGGCCTGGTTGACCGCCAGCAGATGGAACTCGGGGTCCATGATCGCCATGCCCTCGCCCGACGCCTCGAACACAGTCGCGGCCAACCGCAACTGCTCGGCCTGACGGCGGCTCTCGCTGATGTCCCGCCGGGTACCGATCATGCGCAAGGCCCGGCCGTTGGCATCACGTTCGGTCACGCGTCCGCGATCCTCGATCCATACAGAGCTACCGTCCTTAAGCATGGCTCGGTATTGCACGGAGTAGCTGTCAGTCCTGCCCTTCAGATGATCAATCATGTCCTGGCGTACGCGCGCGACGTCTTCGGGATGCACTTCAGGACGCTGCTGGTCAGCCAGCCGCAGTCGATCGCTCTGGCCAACCCCGAAAATGACATCCATCCGCGAGTGATGGACCTCATCGTTGGCCATGTCCCAATCCCACATGCCCAGCTCACTGGCTTCCAGCGCCAGACTCAAGCGCGCCTCGCTCTCACGCAGCGCCGCAGTGCGCTCGATCACGCGCCGTTCGAGCCCATCGAAAGCCTCTCGCAGCCGGCCCTCGGCGTGGCGGCGCTGCTCGATTTCCCGACCCAGTTCGCCGTTCAGTTCAAGGGCTTCACCACGCATGCTTTCCAGCCGCCGGATCAGCAACTGATTGTGCAGACGCTGGGCCAGGCTGGCCGTTACCACTCGGTTCATTTGCCAGGCGATCATGCTCAGCGTGAGCAACACGATCGCCGCCAGCACACCCCATCCCTGCAGTTGGGGCTCACCGCTGCCCAGCAGCACGACCGCTGCGGGAAGCAGCCCTGGGATGGCAAACGCGCCGAACGCTCGGAGCGACACGCCGCAGGCCACGCACCCGGCAAAGTACACCGAGGCAAGCGAGCCGAGCAGTATCGTCTGCTGTAAAAACGGCCCGTCGAGCGCCAGCTCGATGATGGCGTAGTCCAGCGTCACTGCACTGGCGACACTGGCTAGCAGAAAGCTCCGGTACCAGCGAGGGTGCTGCTGCTCCTCCGCGCTGGCTTTGGCAAAGCGGCGTGTCTGCTGCAGCCTCAGGAGAGCGAGCGCAAAGGTCACACCCGACCAGATCGCCAATTGCAGCTTCGGCCCTTCCGTCCAGAGCACAGCGGGAAACACCAGGCTGGTGATCATCATCAGCAGCAGCGCAAGCCGTGAGGCCTGATAGAGCAGCCGCGTGCGCTCGGCACGCTCATCGGTCTCGGCATGGTTGAAAGCGGCGTGGTCCTCCATGGCCGTTGACGCCGACGGATTGGCTTGTGCGGAATCGATCATCGGGTAGGTCTTGTATTGGGCGTTTGGAGCGGTAGGCGTTGCACTGTGACACGCCCCGATAATGGCACGATGCTGGCGCAGGGTCATCGTCTGTCCGACCAAAGACCGTGGTTGACGATACGCCGGTATCGATCAGATGGATATTCGAGGACCAGCGCCCGGCGCCGGCCATGCGCGATTTCTGCGCTTGCCCAGGCAGGCCATGCAGCCGCCCCCGGCCCCACTGGCGTCTATCCGTTGCACGAGCGGGTCGGTCGGATTTCCGGCTAGAATGGCGCCCATGCATGACGATCTCTCTCTCCTCCTGAATTCCCTCAACGATGCCCAGCGCCAGGCCGTGGCCGCGCCGCTGGGTCGTCAATTGGTTCTCGCCGGTGCCGGCTCGGGGAAGACCCGCGTACTGGTGCACCGCATTGCCTGGCTGCATCAGGTCGAACGCGCCTCGCTGCATTCGATCCTGTCGGTGACCTTTACCAACAAGGCGGCCGCCGAGATGCGCCAGCGCATCGAGCAGCTGATGAAGGTGAACCCGCAAGGCATGTGGGTCGGCACATTCCACGGCCTGGCGCACCGATTGCTGCGCGCCCACTGGCAAGAAGCCAAGTTGGCGCAGAACTTCCAGATCCTCGATTCGGACGACCAGCAGCGGCTGGTCAAGCGGGTGATCCGCGAGCTCGGCCTCGACGAGCAGCGCTGGCCTGCACGCCAGGCCCAGTGGTGGATCAACGGGCAGAAGGACGAAGGCCTACGGCCCAAGCATATCCAGCCCAGCGGCGACCTGTTCCTGGCCACCATGTTGAGCATCTACCAGGCCTATGAAGAGGCCTGCGCTCGCGCCGGGGTCATCGACTTCTCCGAGTTGCTGCTGCGCGCGCTGGACCTGTGGCGCGACAACCCGGGCCTGCTCGACCATTATCAGCGACGCTTCCGCCATATCCTTGTGGACGAGTTCCAGGACACCAACGCCGTGCAGTACGCCTGGCTGCGCCTGCTGGCCAAGGGCGGCGACAGTCTGATGGTGGTAGGCGACGACGACCAGTCGATCTACGGCTGGCGGGGCGCTCGGGTGGAGAACCTGCATCAGTTCAGCGAAGACTTCCAGGACGCCGAAACCATCCGCCTGGAGCAGAATTACCGCTCGACCGCCTGCATCCTCAAGGCCGCCAATGCGCTGATCGCCAACAACCAAGGTCGCCTGGGCAAGGAACTGTGGACCGAAGGCTGCGAGGGCCAGCCCATCAGCCTCTACGCCGCCTTCAACGAACACGACGAAGCGCGCTATGTCGTCGAAAGCATCGAGAAAGCCATCCGCGAGGGCATGAGCCGCAGCGAGATCGCCATCCTCTATCGCTCCAACGCCCAGTCGCGGGTGCTGGAAGAAGCCCTGCTGCGCGAGCGGATCCCTTATCGCATCTACGGCGGCCAGCGCTTCTTCGAGCGTGCCGAGATCAAGAACGCCATGGCCTACCTGCGCTTGATCCAGGCGCGGGACAACGATGCGGCGCTGGAACGGGTGATCAACGTGCCCGCACGTGGCATTGGCGAAAAGACCGTCGAATGCCTGCGTCAGCTGGCCCGCCAGCAGGAAACCTCGATGTGGGCCGCGCTGCATCAGGCGGTCGGTACTAAGGTGGTGTCCGGCCGCGCCGCCAGCGCGCTGAACGGCTTCGTCGAGCTAATCGACACGCTTGCCTTGAAAGTCGAAGGGATGCAGCTGCACAACATGGCGCAGCTGGTCATCGAGCAGTCCGGGCTGCTGGCCTATCACCGCGACGAGAAAGGCGAGAAAGCCCAGGCACGGGTGGAGAACCTCGAGGAACTGGTGTCCGCAGCACGCGCCTTCGACAGCTACAGCGACGATCAGGAAGACGAGCAGACCCCGCTCGCCGCCTTTCTCGATCACGCCTCGCTGGAAGCGGGCGAGCAGCAGGCCGGCGACCACGAGGACAGCGTGCAGCTGATGACGCTGCACAGCGCCAAGGGCCTGGAATTCCCGCTGGTGTTCCTGGTCGGCATGGAAGAAGGCCTGTTCCCGCACAAGATGAGCCTGGAGGAGCCCGGCCGTCTCGAAGAAGAACGCCGCCTGGCCTATGTCGGCATTACGCGCGCCATGCAGCAGCTGATCGTTACCTACGCCGAGACCCGCCGCCTGTACGGCAGCGAAACCTACAACAAGATCTCGCGCTTTATCCGCGAGGTGCCGCCGGCGCTGATCAGCGAAGTGCGCCTGAGCAACACCGTCAGCCGCAGCTTCAATAGCCGGGGCATGAGCGGTGGCTCGCTGTTCGACGGCGCCAATGTGCCAGAAACGCCATTCAACCTCGGTCAGCGCGTGCGTCATTCGCTGTTCGGCGAGGGCACCATCCTGAATTTTGAAGGCTCTGGCGCTCAAGCTCGAGTGCAAGTGAATTTCGAAGATGAAGGAAGCAAGTGGTTGATGCTCAGTTATGCCAAACTGGAAGCGCTATGACGTTTACGTCAACCTACACCCATACTAATAAAATTCGCCAAAGGAACAGCCATTCATGAAACGCCGTCACTTGTTTGGTGCCGCCGCTGCCCTGCTTGCCTCCCTTAGCCTTGCAGGCTGCAACGACGAAAAGAAAGTCGAACCCACCGCCGAGCCCAAGGCTGCCGCCAGCGAAGCGCCCGAGACTTATAACTGGAAGATGGTCACCGCCTGGCCGAAGAACTACCCAGGTCTGGGCACTGCCGCCCAGCGTCTGGCCGATCGGGTCGAGGCCATGAGTGATGGCCGCCTGACCATCAAGGTCTACGCCGCCGGTGAGCTGGTCCCCGCCCTGGAAGTGTTCGACGCCGTTTCCCGTGGCACCGCCGAACTCGGCCATGGCGCGGCCTACTACTGGAAGGGCAAGGTCCCCACCGCGCAGTTCTTCACCTCGGTGCCGTTCGGCCTGTCGACCAGCGAGATGAACGCCTGGCTGACCCGCGGCGGCGGCCAGGAATTCTGGGACGAAGCCTACGCCCCCTACGGAGTGAAGCCGATGGTAGTCGGCAACACCGGTATGCAGATGGGCGGCTGGTTCAACAAGGAAATCAACTCACTGCAGGACCTGCAGGGCCTGAAGATCCGGACCCCCGGCCTGGGCGGTGAAGTGCTGAGCCGTCTCGGCGCGACCACCGTCAACATGCCCGGCGGCGAAGTGTTTACCGCCCTGCAGACCGGCGCCATCGACGCCACCGACTGGGTCAGCCCGTACAACGACCTGGCCTTCGGTCTGCACAAGGCAGCCAAGTACTACTACTACCCCGGCTGGCAGGAACCTCAGGCTGTGCTTGAGCTGTTGGTCAACCAGAAGGCCCTCGACAGCCTGCCGGATGACCTACGCGCGATTCTCACCGAAGCTGCGCTCGCCGCCAGCCGCGACATGATCGACGACTATGTCTACAACAACGCCCTGGCGCTCGAGCAGCTCAAGCAGCAGGGTACCCAGCTCAAGCGTTTCCCCGACGAAGTACTGGCCGCGATGCGCGAGCAATCGGACGTCGTCCTCGGTGAACTGGCCGCGCAAAGCGAGCTGAACGGTCGCATCTGGGCGTCGATGAAAGCCTTCCAGGCTCAGGTCAAGCCGATGCACGAGATTTCCGAGAAAGAACTGTACAACTGGCGCTAAGTATTCGCTTATTGCCTGAAGAGGGCGTACCGCTTGTCGGTACCCCCTCCTTCCCAGCCTTGAAGACTGCCGCTTCTCCAGGATCAATACGCCGCGTACTTGGCTTCGATGGCGCGCTGCTCGCGAATGGGTGCAGAAATAGCCCGCGCCCGGAAAGATCCCCAGCACAGCCGCAGTACCCACACGCTTCTCCTTGACCAGCAAACCCTTCTCTTCATAAATCGCCCGCTCGCGTTTCTGCCCCTCGGCCAGATGCGGGGTGCAATCCTGCAGGAACAGGGTGCAGGTGATGGCTGCGGTGAGAGGGTCGATGAAATCGACGAATCGAAACCAAAGTGCCGTCGCGTAAACGCAAAAGCCTGAAACACTTACCTCTGGCGTTGTATCGCCCCTCTGTGCAACATGGCGCGCGTACCTCACCCAATATGGAAACACTTAATGAAATCTGTGCTTAGCCTCTTCATGGCGCTGTGCCTCAGCCTGACGTTCAGCCTCGACGCCCACGCCAAGCGTTTCGGTGGTGGCAAGAGCTTCGGCTCGGCACCGAGCCATCAGACCCGCCAGGCGCCTAAGCAAACCCAGGCTGCGCCAACGCAGGCAGGCAAGACACCGGCCGCCGCCAGTGGTGCGTCGCGCTGGCTCGGCCCGCTGGCCGGCCTCGCTGCCGGTGGCTTGTTGGCTTCGATGTTCATGGGTGATGGCTTCGAAGGCATCCAGTTCATGGACATCCTGATCTTCGGCGGCATCGCCTTCCTGCTGTTCCGCTTCCTCGCCGCGCGTCGTCGCCAGCAGCAGCCAGCCATGGCAGGGCACGGACATGCGCCGATGCAGCGCGAGATGCCTGCGCAGCCGTCGATCTTCGGTGGCAGCGCTACATCCGCAGCGGCTGCACCGGTGATCAATGCGCCCGCCTGGTTCAACGAGCAGAATTTCGTTGCCGCAGCGCGCGAGCATTTCCTGTCGCTCCAGCAGCACTGGGATGCCAACGAAATGGACAAGATCAGCGAGTTCGTCACGCCTCAGCTGTTCGAATTCCTCAAGCGCGAACGTGCTGAAATTGGCGATGCCTATCAGTCCACCTTCATTGACGACCTGCAGATTCAGCTCGACGGCGTCGACGATCAGGCCGACAAGACCGTCGCCACCCTCACCTTCGTGGGCGTATCGAAGAACTCGCGCTTCGACCAGGGCGAACCCTTCAGCGAAAGCTGGCGCATGGAGCGCGCACAAGGCGAGAACCAGCCATGGCTGGTCGCGGGAATCCGCCAAAACGCCTGACGCGCGTAGACGAATGAAGGACCCGGGCTTGCCCGGGTTTTTCATTTCTGCGCCAGGAACAACATGAGGGCTGACTGAACCCTGTGCCGATTTGAACGTCTATGCTGCTCGCGAAATATAAAAATGGAGTCCTGCGTGTCAGGCAACCTCGCAACAGCGTTCAGCGCAGTCGACACGATTGGCGCGACGCCCGCACTCTCCGTATCGCCTCATCATTCGAAACGCCAGCCATGAGCAGCGTTCGCCTGCCCTCGGTCGACCGTCTGTTGCGCGCGCCTGCCTGCGAGCCGCTGCAACGACGCTATGGCCGCGAGGCGCTAGTCGGGACCCTGCGCGACTTGCTCGACGAGCTGCGCGAGCCGGTTCGTCAGGGCCAGCTCGCCGCGCCGGAGCTGTCCGAAGCCGTGCTCGCCGGCCGCGCCGGTGAACGTCTGGCCAACCAGCATCGCAGCCGCGTACGCCGGGTGTTCAACCTGACCGGCACGGTCCTGCATACCAACCTCGGCCGCGCCCTGCTACCGGATGAAGCCATCGAGGCGATCACCCTCGCGGCGCGCTACCCGATGAATCTGGAGCTTGACCTGGCCAGCGGTAAGCGTGGCGACCGAGATGATCTGATCGAAGGGTTGATCCGCGAACTGACCGGTGCCGAAGCCGTTACCGTCGTCAACAACAACGCGGCTGCCGTGCTGCTGGCGTTGAACAGCCTCGGCGCCCGCAAGGAGGGCATCATCTCGCGCGGCGAGCTGATCGAAATCGGCGGCGCCTTTCGCATTCCCGACATCATGGCCCGTGCCGGTGTGAAGCTGCACGAGGTGGGCACGACCAATCGCACCCACGCGCGCGATTACGAAAACGCCATCGGCCCGCGCAGTGGCTTGTTGATGCGCGTGCACACCAGCAACTACAGCGTGCAGGGCTTTACCGCCAACGTCGCCACGACCGAGCTCGCCGCCATTGCCCACGCCCATAACCTGCCGCTGCTCGAAGACCTGGGCAGTGGCAGCCTAGTCGACCTGTCGCGCTGGGGCCTGCCGAAGGAGCCCACCGTGCAGGAAGCCCTGCGTGACGGCGCCGACATCGTCACCTTCAGCGGCGACAAGCTGCTCGGCGGCCCACAGGCGGGCCTGATCGTCGGCCGCCGCGAGCTGATTCAGAAGATCAAGAAGAACCCGCTCAAGCGCGCGCTGCGCGTCGACAAGCTGACCCTGGCGGCGCTCGAAGCGGTGCTCAATCTCTACCGGGACCCCGATCGCCTCGGTGAGCGCTTGACCAGCCTGCGCCTGTTGAGTCGCCCGCAAGCGGACATACGCGCACAAGCCGAACGGCTCGCACCGGTGCTGGCCGGCGCACTTGGCGAGACCTGGCAGGTCACCGCGAGCGATGCACTCGGCATGATCGGCAGTGGCGCGCAGCCGGTAGCACGTCTGCCCAGCGCCGCCCTGTGCATCCGCCCGCTGCAACCCAGGCGCCTGCGTGGTCGCAGCTTGCGTCAGTTGGAAGAAGCGCTGCGCTGCCTACCGATCCCGATTCTCGGCCGGATCGCCGACGACGCGCTCTGGCTCGACCTGCGGCAGCTGGACGACGAGCCGGCACTGCTGGAACAACTGCCACATCTGCAGCGGGAGCTCGCGCCATGATCATCGGCACCGCCGGCCATATCGACCATGGCAAGACTGCGCTGCTCAAGGCGCTGACCGGGCAGGCAGGCGACCGCCGCCGCGAAGAGCGCCTGCGCGGCATCACCATCGATCTCGGCTACCTCTACGCCTCGCTGGGCGAATCCGACCTCACCGGCTTCATCGACGTGCCCGGCCACGAGCGCTTCGTGCACAACATGCTGGCCGGCGCATGTGGCATCGACTGCGTATTGCTGGTGGTTGCCGCCGACGACGGTGTAATGCCGCAGACCCGGGAACACCTGGCCATCGTCGAGCTACTGGGCATTCCCCGCGCATTCGTCGCGCTGACCAAGATCGACCGGGTCGAAGCACCGCGCATTGCCGAAGTGACCACGCAAATCGAAGCGCTGCTGCATGCCGGCCCGCTGGCTGGAGCCCCAGTCTTCCCCGTCTCCAGCATTACCGGCGAGGGTGTCGATGCGCTTCGTGCAGCTCTGATCGAGCAGGCCGCGGACGTGCGTGCGCGCAGCGAAGACGGATATTTCCGCCTCGCCATCGACCGCGCGTTCAGCGTTACCGGTAGCGGCGTCGTGGTGACCGGAACGGCCTTCGCCGGCAGGGTTCAGGTCGGCGATGAACTGGCGCTGAGCCCCACCGGCCGCACCGTGCGGGTACGCGGGCTGCATGCCCAGAATCAGGCAGCGCAAGAAGCCCGCGCCGGCCAGCGGGTCGCCCTGAACCTCGCGGGTGACCGCCTCGCGGTTGAACACATCAGCCGCGGCGACTGGCTGCTGAAGCCCGAGCTGCAGGCACCCACCCGGCGCATCGACATCGAATTCACCCTGCTGCCCAGCGAAGCCCGCGAGTTGCGGCACTGGACCCCGGTGCATATCCATATTGGCGCGCAAGACGTCACCGGCCGGATCGCCCTGCTGGAAGGCGAATACCTCGCGCCCGGCGGTCATGTACACGCACAGCTGCTGCTGAATGCACCGGCCCACACTGTGCACGGTGATCGCGTGGTGCTGCGGGATCAATCAGCGCAGCGCACCCTAGGCGGCGGCCGGGTGCTCGACCCCTTCGCCCCACCGCGCAACCGACACCGGCAGGCGCGCCTGGCCCAGCTGCGCGCACTCGGCGGCGAAACCCTAGAAGACATCCTGCCGGCGCTGCTGCCCAGCGCTATCAACGGCCTGGAGCCCGCCTTGCTGGAGCGCCAGTTCAACCGGCCGCGGCAGACCTGGCGCTTACCGGACGAGGCGCTGGAAATCAACACGCGACTCGGCTCACGGCTGTTCGAGCGCGCCACCTGGGACTACCTCGAACATAGCCTGGTCATGGCGCTGCAACGTTTCCATGACACCCAACCCGATGAGCTCGGCCCCGACCGCGACCGCCTGCGCCGCTACGCGCTGCCGCAGCTGGAACGGCCTGTTTACCTCGCACTGCTGGAACACACCCTGGCGGCCGGAACGATCGAAGCCAACGGCCCCTGGCTGCATCTTCCAGGGCACCGCGTTCACCTGAGCGAAGAAGAAGAGTCGCTGAAAGCCCGCCTCTGGCCGCTGCTCGAATCAGCCCGCTTCAACCCGCCCTGGGTGCGCGACCTGGCCGGTGAACTGGACATCGAGGAAGAGCGGGTGCGCCACCTGCTGCGCAAACTGTCCCGCATCGGCGAGCTGCAACAAGTGGTCAAGGACCTGTTCTACCCCGACGCGACCATCCGCCAACTGGCCAACCAGATACTGGATATGGAGCGCCAGGCCGGCGTGATCCGCGCCGCCGCCTTCCGCGACCACATCCAGCTCGGCCGCAAGCGCAGCATCCAGCTACTCGAACATTTCGACCGTATCGGCCTGACCAGACGCTTCGGCAATGAACGCAAAATCCGTCCCGACAGCGCCTTGGCCTCGGAGGCGGAGCTCAGGTAGGCTGCTATCAGTTTCCAGTCAGCCCTCGTCCGAGGCCTCTCTGGAAGGCAATCGCATCCGGTGGTGCGGCCGGGCTTCAAACCCGGTTGGGGGCGGCAGCCGTTCCCGGGTGGGTTCGACTCCCACTGCCTTCCGCCAATTCTCACTCTGAAAGCCCCTAAAAACGCGGCCTCCAGCCACACGACCGGAGCGGCCCCGGCGCGTGGGTGTCGAAAAAGACAATCGACCGAAAGGCGCTTATGCCCAACTGATAAGCAGGCTCGAAGCGATGGTTTTCACGAAAGGTTGCCGAATGAAGATATGTTCGAAAGGATTTTCTCGAACTTGGCAAAGCCGGTAACGCCGAGCAGAACGGCCGGCAGCAGCAAAACGAAGCCGAAAAACACGCCTATGAAAGTGCCTATTCCAGACTCGAGCAGTGCTATTACAAGGCCAAAGTCAGGAAAATCACACCGACCAGGGCGAATCCTTTGCGGGCGCGGGTTTGTTCTAGATAGCGGCTTAGCATCGGTAGTCTCGAACAGAGCTGGGCACTTGGTTGGTTGTCAGATTACAAGGCTTTTAGCGTCTGGTTCGAGTCCGTGTCGGCTTGAGTGTCAAACAGATAGCGCAAACCCCGAATAGGCCCGAGCGTGATTACATCCTTCAGGTAGTCCGGTGCCAGATGGGCATAACGCATGGTCATGTTCAGCGAGGCATGGCCCAGGACCTTTTGCAGGGTCAGGATGTTGCCGCCGCTCATCATGAAATGAGACGCGAAGGTGTGCCGCAGCACATGCGTTTTCTGCCCAGCCGGAAACGTGAGCCCTGACCTGCTGACGGCGTAGCTTTTGCGGATCAAAACCTTCCGTATCCATCCGCTTTACTCCACTATGTTCGGCAATTTTCTGGTTGCCTGAGCAACCCTCAGGTCAATAGTTACCTTGCGCCAAATGGTTGCCTTTTTTATATGGAAAGCTCAGCAGATAGAGCGCGTGTGTTAATCAAGACGGTTGGCCCTAAGAAGCTGAGCCAGCTGAGCGGCACGGATCACAGCCGTTGGCTGAACGTGAGCAAGGGAGCGGTGCGGGTCAGCACCGAAGAAATAGACGTACTGGTCAAGCTGTACCCAAAGTACGCCCTATGGCTGGCGAGCGGTCAGATCGGACCAGAGATCTGCCAGCCCAGCCCAGCCCAGCCCAGCCCAGCCCAGCCTACGACGAGGCCAACCGAGCAATGAATAGAGAGCAACAAAGCTAGATAAGCGCTTAAATATAATTTATAGAATCATCCTTAGAAGAACACCTAATGCTGAACAGCAACGTCCAAGGCATTCCTAACCGGATCGAAAAGACCAGAGCACTCGTAATAGCACCTCCCGTTTTGTGCATTTACGATGAGGCCTATTATAACTCAACGGTAATGTTCTTCGACGAGTTCGAATATCATATATTTACTCGATTTGATTATGTGGAACTAGACTTTTCTTCCACCATAGAGATAACCGCCGCAGCCGCCTTAATACTTTTCGCAAAAATAACGCGCTGTCAATGCTGGGCACCTCCACAACTATTCTCCAACCCCGACCAAATAATAGAATTAATTTTACCAACCGAAAAAAAGCTTAAAAAACGAATTGTTGATTCTGGGCTTTGGTCAGCCATCAAACCTGGAGGCCAAAGAAAGCTCGCGAAACTCTGGAGAGATAATAAAAACCCCTACAAGACGGGAAGCGACCCAGCCAATGAACTAGGGGACATGATTCGACTTTTAAGGCAGCAGTTTAACAAAACAGTTCCTAGGCACATCGTAGCTGCTATCCAAGAAGCTTATCTGAATATTGCGCATCACGCCTATGAAGAATTTAAGCATGCAGAGGAACCACTCCATGAATTTATGGTCGGTCGGTGGTGGCAGTTTGCACAAAAAGACCCTAAAACAAATCATATGGCGGTTGTCATATATGACATGGGATCAGGAATACCAAAATCTATTTCTGACAAAACCTTTACCGGCTCAGACAGCAGCGAAATACATAAAGCTATGCAGACAGGAGTTACCCGCCTAAATATTCAAGGAAGAGGAATGGGTTTTGACAACATAAAAAAGCCCATTGAGCATAATGCTACAGCTGACTATCTTGGAATTTACAGCGGCAAGGGAAAAATATTTTATAGGCGTGGAAAGGTCATTGAAAGCGTGGACCACGATCACACCATAGGTGGAACTCTAATTGAATGGGTTTTCGGAGAAGAATAATGACAGTTAAATACATAGATATGCAAAAGTTTTCTCTCACTCCATATGGACGATATCCAAAAGATGGAACAGATAACGGAGAGACCTTTAGAAAGCAATTTCTTGAACCTGCTTTTCGAGACCCAGAAATTGATAAAGTAATTGTGAATCTAGATTCTGTACAAGACGGATATGAATACGGTTCATCTTTTCTTGAAGAGTCTTTCGGTGGTCTAGTAAGGTCGAGCGGAATCCCAGCAGAGGTTGTGTTTCGAAAATTAGAAATAAAAACTATATTTATAGACTACATACAGGAGATAAATGAGTATATAAAAAGGGCTGCAGCATGAACCAAAACACCCCCTACTGGATTTCACTATTATCACCGTTGCTGGTAATAGTTGGATGGTACATTGTTTACTATAATTCCAATAGAGTCGCCAAGCGATCCGAAGCCTACAACATTGTTTCAAAAGCGATTGAAAAAGTTTTATCTCTTGATTCTCGATGCGCAGATTACTGGCTTTCTAACAAAGAGCAGCAACCTAAGAAATGGCTCGCGGGAACGCTCGCGGAAATACAAGGGATTCGCACCTTGCTGGAAATGCTCGAAGAGCATCATAATTTCAAAGAAAAAAACGATATTTTAGTTAAAATAAGAATGGCTGCAACATTGAATGCAGAAAAAGCAGCCACCATGACAACTTCCGAGCTTAAATCCAAGAAACAAGACCAATCCGCAGCCATGAATTACACTGTCAAGTTGCTTTACAACTATTATCGATCATTAAACGCATAGCCGAGGCAGTAAAGTGTCTCGGCCACTGTCGAAAAGTGGCGAAATCAATGCGATCTAGAGCGGAACAAAGCTCGCACTCACATGGGGCAGGCCTAGCAAAGCCGAACACAGCCGGCCAACTGCGAGCCAGAAAACGAGTTCGACTCCCACTGCCTTCCGCCATTTCCCGCTCTGAGAACCCAGAATTTCGCGACCTCCAGCTACCCAGCTGAAGCGGCTTCGGCCTGGGGCTTTTCATTCGGATCGCATAAGTATCGCGGCTCGTCGGCTAACGTGACATGGCTTATCCGCAGGAGAGTTAGGCAAACACACTCACATGTTGATCCCTAGCGCTCGAAATAACCCTACCCGCCAATAAGGTTCGCCTTGAATGAATTGTGAGGTGCCCCCCGAGAATACGAGGGGCAACTCAGATCGCCTTCTTGGCAGCTGGCTATCAGCTTCATCTCCAGAAGGCGAGCCTCCGCCTGTGACGCCAGGCATTGAGCAAGAACCATCCGGTATGCACTTCCACCGCGAACCCCACTAGCCTTGAACTTACAGGACGATTCTCGGAACTGCTGCCAATCTGATTGAGCGGTATGTAGCAGTTCCCGCTGCTCTGGGCTCAGTCTGTCTGCGTAGGTGCTCAAGAATTCATCTAGCCTAGCGTCTGCTACCTTGAGCGCTGCGCCCGCGCATTGGTTCATTGCTGACTGGGTCGTCGCGGCTCCGTAACACGACTCATCAGACGGACCAGCGGAAACCTGAAGCAGCGTTGCAAGAAGCATTGGGAGCATGAGCCACCTCCAGTGGCGCCTAGCGTTTGGTTAAGGAAAGTCAAATACGGTCGTCGCTGTGCCCTTACGCTGGTCGACATGTGGGTGCCCAGCATAGTGCAGCTGAGGTTGTGCTACAGCTAACAGATGTCGTGTGGCTTGGCTCTCGCCTGACGATTCGATCCTCCCTCGCTTGTACCGTCGCGCCGGAAGCGCTTTCGATTCCCGGCATGACGACTTCTCGCGCATCGAAACCGCTAGATATTTCCAATAGTTCCTATAGGCAAAAGCGATCTACCGATGGAGCGCAAGCGGCGCGATCCTGGTCTAGGATTTCCCCACGCGAAATAAAGGAGATCAAGCATGTTGGCGACATTGCTTCCGATTTTGCAGGAATTGGATCTTCCGCTGCGCCTCCGCTTGTGGGACGGGAAGGAAATGGATCTGGGCCCCGCCCCATGCGTGACGCTGGAGATCAGGGACCCCAATTTGATACCGCAGCTCGCCCGCCCCAGCCTCGATCTGCTCGGCGGTGCCTATGTAGAAGGTCAGATCGACCTGCACGGGCCGCTTGAGGAGATCATCCGTATTGGTGATGAGATCACCAAGGCGCTGGGCGAGGAGGAATCCTCGCTGCCGACCCGCGAGGCGCATGACAAGGCCACCGATGCCGAGGCCATTTCCTATCACTACGACTTGTCCAACGCGTTCTATCAGCTCTGGCTCGACCGCGACATGGTCTATTCCTGTGCGTACTTCGAGACCGGCAGTGAAGACCTCGACCAGGCGCAGCAAGCCAAGCTGCGTCATCTGTGTCGCAAACTGCGGTTGAAGCCTGGCGACCGCCTGCTCGATGTCGGCTGCGGCTGGGGCGGGCTGGCGCGTTTTGCTGCGCGCGAATATGGCGCTGAGGTGGTCGGCATCACCCTCAGCCGCGAGCAGTTGAAGCTGGGACGCGAGCGGGTCGCCGCCGAAGGGCTTGAGCGACAGGTTCGACTGGAGGTGATGGACTACCGCGACCTGCCCACGGACGGCCAGTTCGACAAGGTGGTCAGCGTCGGCATGTTCGAACATGTCGGCCACGCCAATCTGCCGTTGTACTGCCGCCAGCTGGCAGCGCTGGTGCGCCCCGGCGGGCTGGTGATGAATCATGGCATCACCTCACGGCATATCGACGGCAGGCCGGTGAGCCACGGCGCAGGCGAATTCATCAACCACTATGTGTTTCCCCACGGCGAGCTGCCGCATCTCGCGGCAATCAGTTCGTGCATCAGCGAGTCGGGGCTGGAGATCGTCGATGTGGAAAGCCTGCGTCTGCACTATGCGCGCACGTTGCAATGCTGGAGCGAACGGCTGGAGTCGCGGCTGGAGGAAGCGCAACAGATGATCCCCGAGCGGGCGCTGCGCATTTGGCGGGTGTATCTGGCGGGCTGTGCCTACGGTTTCCGCCGCAACTGGATCAATCTGCACCAGATCCTTGCCAGCAAGCCGCTGCCCGACGGCTCTCACGAACTGCCCTGGTCGCGCGCGGACATCTATCGGTAGCATTCAGCCTGGCTGCGGTGCGCCAGGCTGGCTCAAGCCTCAGCGCAACAACAGCAGCGGCGTGGTGGTCGTGCGGATCATGTTGCTGGTGGTGCTACCAACCAGAAACTGACGAATCCGCGAATGGCCGTAGGCGCCCATCACCAGCAGGTCGATACCGTGCTCGGCCTGGTACGCATGTAGTGTGGGCTCGACCTCACCGGCGCGGATCGCGATATGCACCTCGAAGCCTCCCGCCGTCAGCGCATCGCGGGCGGACTCCAGCAGCGCGCGGCCGTCGCCGGTATCCTCGCTGATCATCACCAGATGGATCGGAATGCCCTGGAACAGCGGGCTCGATGCGATCATTTCGACGCCCTTGCGGGTGGTGTCGCTGCCATCGAAGGCCAGCATGACGCTGGTCGGTACGCTGAAGTTTGCCGGGGTGACCAGGATCGGTCGGTGCAGGGTGCGAATCACGCTCTCCAGCTGGCTGCCGATCAGTTGTCGGTCGCTGCCGCTGTCCTCGCCCTGCTTGCCGATTACCAGCAGCCGGGTGTCGCGCTCCAGCTCATGCAGGCTTTCGACCAGGTCGCCATGGCGCTGCCGCGCTTCGGGCTGCATGACCCCGGCGTTAAGGACGCGCTGCTTGGCCGCGTCGAGCATCATCCGGCCTTCTTCCAGCGCCAGCTTGCTGCGCTTGGCGTCCAAGGCAGCCAGCTCTTCGAGCAGGTACTCGCGACTGCCCAGGCCAATGATGCCGCTGAGATTGCCGGCTGCCGGGTACTGCTGATGATCGAGCACATGCAGCAGGGTCAGCGGCGCGCCGAGCTTCAGGCTAGCCCAGGCGGCGCAGTCGCACACCGCAGCCGCCTGTGGGGAACCGTCGATACACGCTAATACCTGATTCATCGTCGTTTCTCCTCTCAGTGACCGATGAGACCATCGGTGGCGTCGGGCTTGTCGTGGACACCGAAGCGGTCAACGATGGTCGCGCTGGCTTCATTCAGACCCAGCACCTCGACTTCGGTGCCCTCGCGACGGAACTTGAGCACCACCTTATCGAGTGCCGACACGGCGGTGATGTCCCAGAAATGCGCCTGGTTGAGGTCGATGACGACCTTTGCGACGGCTTCCTTGAAGTCGAATGCGGCAGTGAACTTGTCTGACGAACTGAAGAACACCTGGCCCACCACGCGATAAGTGCGCAGGTTGCCTTCGTCATCCAGCTCCGAGTCGATGTGCAGGTAGTGCCCGACCTTGTTGGCGAAGAACATCGCTGCCAACAGCACGCCGGCCAGCACGCCGTACGCCAGGTTATGGGTGAACACCACCACCACCACGGTCACCACCATGACGATATTGGTGGAGAGCGGGTAATGCTTGAGGTTGCGCAGCGAATCCCAGCTGAAGGTGCCGATGGACACCATGATCATCACCGCCACCAGCGCGGCCATCGGGATCTGGCCGACCCAGTCACTGAGAAACACCACCATCAGCAGTAGCACCACACCAGCGATCAATGTCGACAAACGCGTGCGACCACCAGATTTCACGTTGATCACCGATTGGCCGATCATCGCGCAACCCGCCATGCCGCCAAACAGCCCGGAGACGATGTTGGCGACACCCTGCCCCTTGCACTCGCGGTTCTTGTCGCTGCCGGTGTCGGTCAGGTCATCGACGATGGTCGCCGTCATCAGCGACTCCAGCAGGCCCACCACCGCCAGCGCGGCGGAGTACGGGAAGATGATCGCCAGGGTCTCGAAGCTCAGCGGCACGTCTGGCCAGAGGAATACCGGCAGCGTATCGGGCAAATCGCCCATGTCACCAACGGTGCGGATGTCCAGCCCCAGGTAGATGGCCACGGCGGTCAACGTAAGGATGCATACCAGCGGCGAAGGAATGATTCGACCGATCTTTGGCACATAGGGGAACAGGTAGATGATGCCCAGACCGGCAGCGGTCATCGCGTAGACATGCCAGGTGACGTCCGTCAGCTCCGGCAACTGCGCCATGAAGATCAGGATGGCCAGCGCGTTGACGAAACCGGTGACCACCGAGCGCGAGACGAAACGCATCAGCGAGCCGAGGCGCAGGTAGCCCGCGCCGATCTGCAGCACGCCGCAGAGCAGGGTCGCCGCCATCAGATACTGCAAACCATGATCGCGAACCAGCGTCACCATCAGCAGCGCCATGGCGCCGGTGGCCGCCGAAATCATGCCTGGGCGGCCGCCGGCGAAGGCGATCACAACCGCGATGCAGAAGGACGCGTAAAGACCGACCCGCGGATCGACACCGGCGATGATCGAGAAGGCAATCGCCTCAGGAATCAGAGCGAGGGCGACGACGAGACCGGAAAGCACGTCGCCACGAATGTTGCCGAACCAGTTTTGCTTGATCGAGTGGAGCATCGGGGTATCCAGAACATAAGCACAACCTGCGCGCCGAAACGCTATGCGGTTGATACGAGGCTAGTTTCAAATTCGAGTATGGGTGCAGTCCACGCACATCAGGCGCGGCGCACGACAGAACACAACCGCGCCCATGCACGCGGTCGCCGTCAGACATTGGGGGTGTTGCGCTATGGCGGGCCAGGCAGCCAGGTCACGGATCTCGGCTCTCATGGAGATTTCGGTGATCGAGGGCACCGAAAAGGCCGGCAAGGATACCGAAACCCACTCGTCATCGCGACCCGCTCGCCCCCGGCAGCCGATCAGCGACACGGCAAACCATCATGCAGGCACTTTGGCTTACCATGCGAAATCCTCATAGCGAGCCCGCCATGCCTGCCCTCTCCAGCCGCCTCCGTGTCGTTCTCATCGTCTTGCTGATCATCGTTGGGCTGCTGCTGAGCATGTACGGGGCCGGGCGCATCGCCGAGCGGCGTGCCTGGGCCGAGCGCAGCCAGGAAGCGGCCGGCCAGCTCGATCTGTACGCTCAGGCGATCCATACGCAGGTGCAGCGTTTCCGCTCGGTACCGGCGTTGTTGGCACTGGACAGTGACATCCAGGCGCTGCTGAACAACCCCGGCGATCAGGCCCTGCGCGAGCAACTCAACCAGCGGCTGGAGGAGCAGAATCAGGCCGCGGGCTCCTCGGTGCTCTACCTGCTCGACCGCCATGGCGAAACCCTCGCGGCGAGCAACTGGCGCGACTGGAGCAGCTTTGTTGGGAACAACTACGCCTTCCGTCCGTATTTCCTCGATGCGCTGGCGAACGACTCCGGGCGCTACTTCGCCGTCGGCGTGACCACCGGCATCCCCGGTTACTTTCTGTCCAGCTCGGTGAAAAACGGCGCTGGTGAGGTGATCGGTGTGCTGGTGGTCAAGCTGGAGCTGGAAGAGATGCAGCGCGAGTGGGTCGGGCAGTCGGGCATTCTGCTGATCACCGATTCGCTGGATATCGTCATTCTCACCAACCGCCCCGCCTGGCGCTTCCGCTATCTACGCCCGCTGAGCGAAGCGGTACGCGACCGCCTCGTTGCGGTGCGCCGTTACGCTGAGCAGAACCTGCAGCCGCTGGTGAGCCAGAGCCTGCAGCGCATCACCGAGAACAGCGAGCGGCGCCTGGTCGACGGGCCCGATGGTCGCCGCGATTACCTGTGGCAACGCCTGGAGTTGCCGGAAGAAGACTGGACCCTGCACCTGTTGCAGGAGCCGCAACTGGTAGCTGCCAACGTCCGCAGTTACCGCCTGGCCGCAGCGGGCGTGTGGATGACGCTCGCGTTCCTGCTCTTGTACCTGGCCCAGCGGCGCAAGACCCGTCGGGTCGAGCAACGCAGCCGCAACGAACTGGAGCGCTTGGTCGAAGAGCGTACCCGCGAGCTGAATACGGCGCAGGACGAGCTGGTACACGCCGCCCGCATGGCCGCCCTGGGCCAGATGTCCGCCGCCCTCGCCCATGAAATCAACCAGCCCCTGACGGCCCTGCGCATGCAGCTGGCCAGCCAGCGGCTACTGCTCGACAACGGCCGCACCGAGGCTGTGCGTGAAGGCCTGGGCCAGGTCGAAGGGTTGCTCGAACGGATGGCGGCGCTGACCAGCCACCTGAAAACCTTCGCACGCAAAAGCCCCGCCGGCCTGCGTCAGCGATTGAACCTGGCCGATGTACTGGAGCAGGCACTGCAATTGCTCGGCCCGCGCATCCGTAGCGACGGCGTCGATGTGTTGCTGCAGATACCGGCTGACGCCTGGGTCAGCGGCGACGGCATCCGTCTGGAACAGGTACTGATCAACCTGCTGACCAACGCGCTCGATGCCATGCAGGGCTGTCAGGTCCGTCAACTGCGCATCGACTGCCAACGTGACCGCCAGAGCTGGACGCTGAGCGTTGCCGACAGCGGCGGCGGCATCGCCAGTGAACATCTGGATCAGGTCTTCGAACCCTTTTTCACCACCAAACCGGTCGGCCAGGGCCTCGGCTTGGGATTGGCCGTTTCCTACGGCATCGTGCGCGATCTCGGTGGCGACCTGGAGGTGTGCAACGACGCCCTCGGCGCGGTGTTCGTGCTGCACCTGCCGGCAGCCGAACCTGTCGACGAGTAGACTGGCAGCAGGCATAAGGAGCGAGACATGAGCGGTCAGGTCATCTTTATCGACGACGAAGCAGCGATCCGTCAGGCGGTGCAGCAGTGGCTGGAGCTGTCCGGCTTTAGCGTGCGCACCTGCGCCCGCGCCCACGAAGCGCTGGCTATCGTCGACCGGGGTTTTCCCGGCGTGCTGATCAGCGACGTGCGCATGCCAGATCTCGACGGCCTCGGCCTGCTGGAGCGGCTGGTGGCGCTGGACCCGGAGCTGCCAGTAATCATGGTCACCGGCCATGGCGACGTGCCGATGGCGGTCCAGGCACTGCGCCAGGGTGCCTACGATTTCATCGAGAAGCCCTTCACCCCGGAACGCCTGCTCGACAGCGTGCGCCGCGCCCAGGACAAGCGCCGGCTGGTCTGCGAAAACCGCCAGCTGCGCGAGCAATTCACCCGCAAGGGCCGCATCGAGTCGATGCTGTTGGGCGTCTCGCGGGCCATGGAACACCTGCGGCGCCAGGTGCTGGAGCTGGCCGGCACCGATGTCAATGTACTGATCCGCGGCGACACCGGCAGCGGCAAGGAACAGGTTGCACGCTGCCTGCATGACTTCAGCCCGCGCGCGCGCAACCCCTTTGTCGCGCTGAATTGCGCGGCCATCCCCGAGACCATCTTCGAAAGCGAGCTGTTTGGCCACGAGAGCGGCGCCTTCACCGGCGCGCAGGGTAAACGCATCGGCCGCATCGAGCATGCCCACGGCGGCACGCTGTTCCTCGACGAGATCGAAAGCATGCCGCTGGCCCAGCAGGTCAAGCTACTGCGCGTGCTGCAGGAAAAGACCCTTGAACGTCTGGGTTCGAACCGCAGCATCGAGGTCGACCTGCGGGTGATCAGCGCGGCCAAACCGGACCTGCTGGAAGAAGTGCGTGGCGGGCGTTTTCGCGAAGACCTGCTGTACCGCCTGAATGTCGCCGAACTGCATATCCCGCCGCTGCGCGACCGTCGCGAAGACATCCCGCTGCTGTTCGATCACTTCGCCACCCAGGCCGCGCAGCGTCATGGCCGCGATCCGGTCCCGGCCAGCCCGGCCGAACTGGCGCAGCTGCTCAGCCATGATTGGCCCGGCAACGTCCGCGAGCTGATCAACGCCGCCGAACGGCATGCCCTGGGCCTGACGCCGCCGCCTCCAACCACGGCTCCGACAGCCGTCGCCGGCACGTCACTGGCCGATCAGATGGAAGCCTTCGAAGCCCAGTGCCTGCACAGCGCCCTGCAACAGCACAAAGGCAACATCAGCGAAGTCATGACGCAACTGCAGCTGCCCCGCCGCACACTCAACGAAAAGATGCAACGCCACGGGCTGAGCCGCAGCGATTACCTGCCTGCGGGCAGCAGCGACAGCTGATCCTACCTGCGCCCTGCGTAGCGCATGTGGTGGGAGCGTCGGTACAGGACGATTGCTCCTGGCGATACCCGTGAACTCATGGATATCCCTACCACTGCTTCGGGAACCTCGACCTGTAGGAGCGAGCTTGCTCGCGATCGCTTTCACGCCTCGCGCTGCCCGGCATCCAGCTCATCGAGGCGCTGCTGCAAGAAGCGCTTTTCCGGCTCCAGTTGCGCCAGGGCTAACGCGGTTCGGTAGGCCGCACGGGCCTCATCCAGGCGACCCAGTCGGCGGCAGAAGTCAGCTCGGGCTGAGTGCAGCAGATGGTAATCATGCAGCTCGCCTCGGGCCAACAGCCTGTCGATGGCCGCCAGCCCGACCTCGGCGCCGTCACGCATTGCCAGGGCCACAGCTCGATTGAGTTCGATGACCGGCGACGGGCTGATACGCAGCAGCAGGTCATAAAGCCCCACGATTTGCGCCCAATCCGTCTGCGCCGCAGACGCGGCCTCGGCATGCACGGCAACGATGGCGGCTTGCACGGTGTAAGGGCCGAAGCGCCTGGAGGCGAGCGCCCGCTCTACCAGCGCGGCGCCTTCAGCGATCTGCGCCTGGCTCCAGCGGCTGCGGTCCTGCTCGTCGAGGCGCACCAGCTTGCCCGCCTCATCGGTCCGCGCGGCGCGGCGCGAGTCGTGTAGCAGCATCAGCGCCAGCAACCCCATCAGTTCCGGGTCGGGCAACAGCTCCAGCAGCAGGCGACCGAGACGGATCGCCTCGGCGCTGAGGTCGGCACGGGTTAGCTCACGGCCGCTGGAGGCGGAATAACCTTCGTTGAAGACCAGATAGATCACCCGCAACACGTTATCCAACCGAGCCGGTAGCTCGTCTCGTGTAGGCACTCGGTAGGGAATGCCCGCCTCGCGGATCTTCTGCTTGGCGCGGACGATGCGTTGGGCAATGGTGCTGGGTGAGGCGAGAAAGGCGCGGGCGATCTCTTCGGTTTTGAGATCGCAGACCTCGCGCAGCGTCAGCGCCACCTGCGCATCGGCCGGTAACGCCGGATGGCAGCAGGTGAAGATCAGTCGCAGGCGATCATCTTCGAGGTCTTCGCGCTCCCATTCCGGTTCGTCGCGGCCGTCGAGCTGATCGGCCAACAGGCTCAGCGATGCATCGAAACGCGCCCGCCGCCGCAGCCCGTCGATGGCCTTGAAGCGACCAGCCGAGACCAGCCAGGCGCGAGGATTGGAAGGCAGACCGTCACGCGGCCACTGCTGCACCGCCGCGATAAAGGCGTCATGCAGCGCTTCCTCGGCCAGGTCGAAATCACCCAGCAGACGAATCAGCGTCGCCAACACCCGCCGCGATTGAGTGCGATACAGCGTGTCGATTTCAACCAGCGTCGGCCCATTACCGACACGTTCGGGCGAGCGCGGCATGCCCCGCTCAGGCATCGATCAACGATCGGGCAGCTGGCGCAACGGGCGAACTTCGATGCTGCCCAATTGCGCGGGCGGGATCTTTGCCGCCAGCCGCAGAACCTCATCCAAGTCCTGCGCTTCGATCAGGTAGAAGCCTGCCAGCTGTTCACGGGTTTCGGCGAACGGGCCGTCGACCACCGAAACCGCACCCTCGCGGACCCGCACGGTTTTGGCGGTACGCACCGACTGCAGCGGCTCGCCGGCGATGAACTGGCCGCTTTCCTTCAGCCGTTCACCGTTGGCGATGCATTGCTCGACCAACGCCGCCCACTGCTCGTCGGTCATCGAGTTCACGCGCTGCTCGTCGCAATAGACCAGGCACAGGTATTTCATTTCGTTCTCCGGTAGCGCCCGCCGGCTGCCGTGCTGACAGTGACGACGGGACGAAGGGGCCGATCAACTGACTCTGCCAACCTGTGGTTCGGGTTCGATACCGAAGTTGACTTGCCCGCTCGCCATGTCGAATGGCATCGAAAAATGCTCATGGACGACCTTCCAGTCGCCATCCTGCCGGCGCCAGCAGCGGCTGCCGCGCATCCATCCGGACTGCATTTCGCCTTTTTCATCGGTGCCGCCGCAATGGCTCAGAAAATGACTATAGGCCAGGTCCCCGCTGACGTTGATTTCAAGCTCGCTGATTTCGAAATAGCCCTCGCCCTGGCAAAAATCAAAGCAGCTCTGCCAGTGCTGGCGATACGCGTCGGCGCCCTTGAATTGCAGCGGACCGACCGCATCGAAGGCCCGTACGTCTGCGGCGTACTGCGCCATGATGGTGTTCAGGTCCTTGCGTACAGTGGCCTTTTCGAAGGTTTCGGTGAGTTGGCGAATCCGGGTTTCGTCCTGCGTTTGGGTGACGGTGTTCATGGTGGCGTCCTCTTGGTTGATGTTACGGGCGGATCGCAATCGCTCAGCCTCACGGCGGCGCGCGTGAGCGGAGCGCACGTACTTCGACACAGCCCAGCCGTGCTCCTGGCAGGCGTGAGGCCAGGCGGATCGCGTCGTTGAGGTCCGGGGTTTCGAACAGATAGATGGCAGCAGGCTGCTCCGAGCTGTCGCGCACCGGCCCGTCGCGCAGGAGCAGGTGATCGCCCTGCCGGCGCAGGGTGGTCGTGCTCAATACCGGCTGCATCGCTTCGCCAACGATCAACTCGCCGCTGCGTCGCAGCAGCGCGTGGTACTCACAGCACTCGGCATTGAGCGCGGCGTGGGCGCTTGGCGAGAGTGCGGCCACGGCGTCTTCGTTCAGGTAGACCAGGCAGAGATAGCGCATCACGGAAGCCCCAGGGCGTTAGCTGTTTATCTCTGGTCGAAGGGCGTTGAGAGAAATCGACACCGCTGAGAAAACTTTTTCCGCTTCAGCGCTCCAATTCAGATCAGGGGCGCACGCCCCATCGACATGACGGAGCAGCCCATGCGCAGTTCATTGCGCGGCCTACTGCGGCGGCAACGCCTCGGCATTGCCGCCGCCCTCTTGGCATTCAGCACCTCGGGAGTAGCAGCACCCATGTATCAAGTTCTGGTTGGTAGCTACACCAGCGAAGGTAACAGCGAAGGGATTTACCGCATGCAGTTCGATGCCGAAAGCGGCCAGATCGAAGCGCAACCGCTGCAGGTCGTGCGGACTGACAATCCGTCCTGGTTGACCCTGGACCTGAAACGCAACCGACTCTATGCGGTGAACGAGAATGGACCGGGGCAGCCGGATCCGGTGGGCCGGGTCAGCGCCTTCATCATGGCCCCGGCCAGCAATAAGCTGTCGCCACTGGAACAGCAGATCACCCTCGGCGACGAGCCCACGCATCTGAGCCAGAGCCGCGACGGGCGCTATCTGTTCGTCTCCAACTACGGCTCGCGAGCAAATCCGGGTGGCAGCCTCGCGGTGATGCCGCTGGCCAAGGACGGAACCCTGTTACCGGTCACTCAGATCGCCACGCACAAGGCCAGCGAAGTGCACCCGAAGCGCCAGCAATCGCCTCATGTGCACTCGGCGGTGATGTCGCCCGATGGCAAGACGTTGTTCGTCAGCGATCTGGGCGCCGACAAGATTTTCGTCTATCGCTACGACCCGACCAACGCCGAGCGCCCGTTGTCTCCCGCCGAGCCAGACTTTATCAGCCTGCCGGACGGCAGCGGCCCGCGTCATCTGGTGTTCAGCCCGGATGGCAGCCAGGCCTACGCGACGCTGGAACTGAGCGCGCAGGTGGCGCGCTTCGATCATGTCGACGGAACCCTGGTGCAGCGCCAGCTGGTGGATCTGGCGGCGGGCGGCGACGTCAGTCAGCATTCGCCGGGCGCCATCCACCCATCGCCCGATGGCCGCTTTCTCTACGTCAGTGACCGCGCCGAGAAGAACCGCATCATGGTCTACGCCATCGAGGAGAACGACACCCTGCGCGAGATCCAGCAGCGCGACAGTGAGGGTCGCGAGCCGCGGGAATTCGCCATCGACCCAAGCGGCCAGTTCATGATCATCGCCAATCAGAAGAGTGATGCGCTGGTGGTACTGGCGCGCGACCCCGACAGCGGCAAGCTGGGCGATACCGTGCAGACGCTACCGATGGGACGACCTTCGGATGTGAAATTTATCGATCGCACCGGGCCGTAAGCAAGGCGGGCCCGGCAGGGATCGATCAGGAGAGCAGACTGACCACCGCGAAGCGGCTGATGGTCGCCTGGGCCACGACGGTCTGGGTGACCGCCGCGTAGCTGGAAGGGCTGCGCTGCATCAGGTTGAACACCGAGCGGGAGAAGTCCATCGCCCACTGCTTTTCGTCGGCGTGGGCCTGGCGGGCGAGAAACTCGCGGATCTCCTGCTGCCGATTGCTCAGTTGCTCGCGCAGCGCGGTGACCTTGTCGAGCCCGGCCACCACCGAATCGAGCAGACGGCGCAGCTCGCGGAAGGAATCGAGCTGCAGCTCTTCGGGGAAGCTCAGCAGCTGCTCGTCCTCGCTCTGCACGCGGACGTATCGGCCTTTGTCGAACAGCTTGCCTTCGCCCTGCACCGCCAGCTGGTCCTTGAGCTTCTGCCAGTCACCTTCGCGGGCGGAGAATTTCAGCTCGCCGTGCTGATCCAGCTCGGCGCGAATCCCGGCCTGGCCGAGGCTGCCGTTGAAGCGGCGCAAGATCTGCTCGTCGCTCATCTCGTCATCGAGCACCACGGCCACCGGTTCGGCCAGTTGCCGACCGCCACTGAACAGCAGCGTCTCGCGGCCTGACTGGCGAATCTTTTCCAGCGACTCCAGCCCCTGCAGGCTGAAACGGCTGCGTACCGGTTCGGTCAGGCGCAGTTTGAGATTGGCGTCCAGGGAATTGCCGGAGCGTTTGCTGCGTTCCTTGAGCAACTCGCCAACCTGCTGCACGGTCTGGCGGATGCTTTCCTCGCCGTTTGGCTGCGGCGAGCTGATCTGGCGGCTCAGATTCAGTTTGAGTTGCGACAGGCGTGTCTGCAGATCGCCCAGGTAGCTGTCGGCGGACTGCATCGAAGACAGCTGCTGATTGAGCTGCAGGCTGAAGCTGGTGTTCTTGCTGGGCGTCGTCTCGGTGTGCGGCATTTCGGCCGGCGCACCGGTCCGCAGCGGCGCAGGCGCATCCCGCAACAGCGCCTCACGGCGCTCCTGTGGGTTGATTGCGGAAACAGCGGGGAGCTGCTTGCCAATCTTCATTCACGCTACCTCGGTCAGAGCATGCCGAACAGCGACAGCCCGTTGATCTTCAAATAGGTTTTCTGCGTCGCCTGCAACGACAGCTGATAGTTGTTCAGGTCGATGCTGGCGGTGGCGTAATCGAGTTGCGACAGCTCGCCATCGATCTTCTGGTTCACCAGCGAGACGTCCTCGTTGCTGCTCGACAACAGTGTCAGGGTGTTCTGCCGTCCGCCCAGTTCCGAGACCGCACCGAGCAGGTCGCCATGGGTCGCGTCGAGGCTGTTCAGCGTAGCGCTGATCGAAGCCTGTACTGCCGGATCGTTGGCATCCAGTGCCGGGTCGGCGAGCATTTTGACCAGCGCGTTGAGGTCGTTGAGCATGCCGACGCCGCCACCGAACACCTGCGCAGCGGTCACATTCTCCTCGACCAGCACGCCATTGGCGACTGCCGCCTGGCGGTATTGATCGTTGCCGGTCAGTTGGTAGCTCTGGGTGGCCGCGTCGAAGGTAATTGCCGGCCGATCGCTAAGGGTGCCGGAGAACAGATAACGACCCTCTTCGTCGCGCACGTTGGCGAAGCTGAGAATGGTCCTTTCCAGATTGCCCATTTCGTTGGCGATGGCGGCCAGGTCTTCACTGGTGTTGCTGCCGTTGGCGGCCCACAGCAGCAGGTCGCGCACGTTGAGCATGGTGTCCGACGCCGCCTTGAGGTTGGCTTCCTGCTTGGACAGGTTACCGGACACGTTGGCGATGTTGGTGCGGTACTGGGTTAGCGTCGCTTCCTCGCGCTGGATGCGCAGCACGCGCACGGCAGAGATCGGGTCATCCGAGGGCAGCAGCATGCGCTCGCCGGTGGCCATCTGCTGCATCAGCTTGCCGAGCTTCTCGGAGCTGGTGTTCATCGAGCCGTGCATCATGGCGGTGATCTGGGCGTTGGAGATGCGCATGGTGTCTTTACTCGTCAGTCGAATCGGCTCGCGCCGGCTCAGAACATCGCCAGTACGGCGTTGAACAGATCGTTGGAAGTGCTGATGACTTTCATGTTGGCCTGGTAGGCCTGCTCGTAAGCCATGAGGTTGACGGCCTCCTCGTCCAGGTTGACCGCGCTGACGCTGTCGCGCTGGGCCTGAGCCTGTTCGGCCACCGTGGTCGCGGCGCGCAGATCCGCCTGATTCTGCCGGCTGGCGCTGGCGACGCGGCCCACCAGGCCGGCGTAGGCGTCGTTGAGCGGTACAGTGTTGCCGGCAACCGTGACACCCGC
>NZ_AGSX01000066.1 GCF_000235745.1 Stutzerimonas stutzeri SDM-LAC
ATACAGCGTCTAAACCCGCTGTCAACCACCTCTTTCAACCGCTTCCGATCAACCTGACCGAAGCCACCAACAGCGCAAAACCACCACCCTGTCAGCCCGGCGCATTCTACTTGAATTTGCCGTCCGTGCAAGCCTTAATTTTTGCTAACTTCTTGATTTACAAGAGGTTTCGCCTAAGGCCTGCGCCGGAGAAGGTGCGCATTATAGGCACTCAGAATCTGGCGTCAACCGTTTTCTATCGCCTGGCTGGGCGTGCTCCTCCTCCACCTATATAGAAGATTGAAACAGAAGATTGAAACCTTCTACGAACAAGCAATCTCTTTACGTAATCGGGGCCACGAGACACGTTTTTTACGTCCGGGTTCCCTAGCGGCTGCTTCCGACAAGTTAACTACCGCACATCCCTGACTTACACCCCCCTTCGAAGGGTCGCTCCGTCGCCTTAGATGGAACCACTTCACAGTCATCCTCGGCCTTCCTGTCTAGGATTCGCACCTCAATGGCGTGCGGGCATTGCACGTAGTAAGTCGTTGCGCATGAAGCGCACCTGTAAAGCGAAGCGCTGACGCAGGCATCAACTGAGTCATGGAATGACGTTTTCAAGCAAGCTAGCCGCCCACGTATTGGCGGTAGCGAAAGCTCCCATCACAGCTACCTGCTTCGCCGGCGACGATGTTCGCTATGCGGGAGAGTACGAGTTCTTAGAGCAGGAGCTTGGCAAGGCAGCGTCGCTGCACGCCGCCGGCTCCGTTGACTGGGAATCCGTTCGGGTCGGGAGCGAAAGCCTGCTAAGCACCCAGACAAAGGATCTGCGTATTGCGGCTTGGCTGACTTGGAGCCTGTATCAGCGTGATTCGTTTCTCGGATTGCATGCTGGCCTGTCCATGCTCGGCTTCTTCTGTCGCGACCATTGGGACGATATCCACCCACGCAAGGACCGCACTCGTACCGCTGCGATCACCTGGCTGGTCCCACGCATGGAACAGGTGCTCGCCGACCATGTGCCGATGGGCGAACAGCTCCCACTGTTCGAGCAAATCGCGGTCGAGCTGCGCAGCCTCGAAGGCTGCCTGGCGGCGAAGCTAGGACCACAGGCGCCTCTCCTATTGCCTCTATGCCGCCGGCTCGAGGAAATGGTCAAACGAGCCGGCGCTGCGCATCCGCAGCCAGGAGCTGTCGGTGCAGCTATAGCCCAGGTCAAGCAGGTAGCGGCGCAGGTATTCACGGCCACAACCCCAGTCGAGCACGAGAAAGACGCCCACAAGAGCCTGCGCAGCTTGCAGGATCAAGCCCGACCACTTTGCGGCTGGTGGCTCAAGCAGAAAGCCACCGACCTCAAGCCGCTACGGCTGGCTCGCACCCTGCTTTGGCTGTCCATCGATAGCCTTCCCGAACGCAACGCCGAGCAGATCACAGCGCTACGCGGCATTCCAGCAGACAAGCTAGCCGGCTATCGCGAACGCTTCTCTCAAGGACTTTACGCCGACCTGCTGGCCGACCTAGAAGCCAGCATTGCCCGCGCGCCGTTCTGGCTCGACGGTCAGCGTCTAGCCTGGGAATGCTTGAGCGAGCTGGACGCCGAACAGGCGATGCGCGAGGTTGAGATTCAGCTCGCCCTGTTCCTGCAGCGCATGCCAGGCCTCGACGAATTGCGATTTCACGACGGCGCTCCGTTCGCCGACACCGAAACCCGCGCCTGGATCAGCGCCAATGTGATGCCTCATGTGCAGCCGGCGCAGACCGTAAGTGAATCGCACGCCAACCACGGCGGAGCCACACTCGTATGGGAAGAGGCGCTGCAGGAAGTGCTCCCACAGTTGCGCAAAGACGGCCTCAAAAGCGCGGTACAGAAGCTCAAGATAGGCCTCAACCAAGCCCGCGGCGGGCGCGAACGCTTCTTCTGGCAACTGACCCTGGCCCGCTTGTGCTTCCAGGCCAAAAAATACGACCTGGCCAAGACCCAACTTGAATCCCTCGATCAGACGCTGCAGGCCTCAGGCCTCGGCGACTGGGAACCCGATCTCGCCCTCGAGGTGCTGCGTCTGTTGCATAGCTGCTGCGAGCTGCTGCCGCAGAACCACGCCGTGCGTGAAAGCAAGGATGAGATTTACCGCAGGCTGTGCCACCTCGATCTCGAAGTGGTACTCGATTAGGCCCCCGGGCCGTAAATGCAAAGGAGAAGACCCATGGCCAAAGAAGGCTCGGTAGCCCCAAAAGAACGCATCAATGTCACCTTTAAGCCCTCGACCGGCGGCGCTCAGGAAGAGCTGGAGCTCCCATTGAAATTGATGGTGCTCGGCGACTTCACTCAGCGCCCTGACGATCGCAAGATCGAAGACCGCAAGCCGATCGCCATCGACAAGAACAGCTTCGACGAAGTCTTGGCCAAGCAGGAGCTGAACCTCACCTTCTCGGTGCCAAACCGCCTGCAGGATGAACCCACCGACGAAGAGCTGGCCGTGCAGCTGAACATCAACTCGATGAAGGACTTCAACCCGGCCAACCTGGTCGAGCAGGTTCCGGAACTGAAGAAGCTGATGGAACTGCGCGACGCGCTGGTCGCCCTCAAAGGCCCGCTGGGTAACGCGCCGGCCTTCCGCAAAGCGATCGAAAGCGTGCTGGCCGATGACGTCTCGCGCGACCGCGTACTCGGTGAGCTGGGCCTCGCCGCGAAAGAACAACTGGACGCCTGAATCTCCCGACAAGGAAAGCCAACACAATGAGCACCAATGCAGCAGCCGTCGAAAGCGGCAAAAACCTCGCCGAGGTCGGCATCCTCGACCGCATCATCGCCGAAACCAAACTGACTCCCGATGACGAGGCTTATGACATCGCCAAGCGCGGTGTGTCGGCTTTCATCGAAGAACTGCTAAAGCCACAGAACGAGCACGAGCCCGTCAAAAAGGCCATGGTCGACCGTATGATCGCGGAAATCGACGCCAAGCTCAGCCGTCAAATGGACGAGATTCTCCACCACCAGCAATTCCAGGCGCTGGAATCCTCCTGGCGCGGCCTCAAGCTGCTGGTCGATCGCACCAACTTTCGCGAGAACATCAAGCTTGAGGTTCTCAACGCGTCCAAGCAGGACTTGCTCGACGATTTCGAAGACAGCCCGGAAGTCGTTCAATCCGGCCTGTACAAGCACGTCTACACCGCTGAGTACGGCCAGTTTGGTGGCCAGCCGGTCGGCGCGCTGATCGCCAACTACTTCTTCGATCCGAGCGCGCCCGACATCAAGACCATGCAGTACGTCGCATCGGTCGCCAGCATGTCTCACGCGCCGTTCATCGCCGCAGCCGGCCCGAAGTTCTTCGGCCTGGAAAGCTTCACGGGTCTGCCGGACCTCAAGGACCTCAAGGACCACTTCGAAGGTCCGCAGTTCGCCAAATGGCAAAGCTTCCGCGAGCAGGAAGATGCCCGCTACGTCGGCCTGACAGTTCCACGCTTCCTGCTGCGTAATCCCTATGACCCGGAAGACAACCCGGTCAAATCCTTCGTTTACAAGGAAAACGTGGCTAACAGCCACGAGCACTACCTGTGGGGCAACACTGCCTACACCTTCGCCAGCCGTCTGACCGACAGCTTCGCCAAGTTCCGCTGGTGTCCGAACATCATCGGTCCACAGAGCGGTGGCGCGGTGGAGGACCTTCCCCTGCACCATTTTGAAAGCATGGGCGAGATCGAAACCAAGATCCCAACTGAGGTCCTGGTCTCCGACCGTCGTGAATACGAACTGGCCGAAGAAGGCTTTATCGCCCTGACCATGCGCAAGGGCAGCGATAACGCCGCCTTCTTCTCGGCCAACTCGGCGCAGAAGCCTAAATTCTTCGGCAACAGCGAAGAAGGCAAGAACGCTGAGCTCAACTACAAACTCGGCACCCAGCTGCCTTACCTGTTCATCGTCAACCGCCTGGCGCACTACCTCAAGGTGCTGCAGCGCGAGCAGATCGGCGCCTGGAAAGAGCGCACCGACCTGGAGCTGGAACTGAACAAGTGGATCCGCCAGTACGTGGCCGACCAGGAGAACCCAAGCTCCGAAGTTCGCAGCCGTCGTCCGTTGCGCGCCGCGCAGGTCGTCGTCAGCGATGTCGACGGTGAGCCGGGCTGGTACCGCATCAGCCTGAACGTGCGCCCGCACTTCAAGTACATGGGTGCCGATTTCACCCTGTCGCTGGTTGGCAAGCTGGACAAGGAATAAGCATCCATGGCCTACGGCAGCCTGTTCGAACGCCTCGGCGGCGACGCCGACAAGCGCGCCGGCTGGAGCCGCGAAGTCGCGGCAATGGCTTCGGTGGCTGCCCATCTGGCCAAAATGCTCAGCACTCGGGCGGGCAGCGTGCAAACGTTGCCCGACTACGGGTTGCCCGATTTGAACGATATGCGCCTGTCATTGCACGACTCGCTGCAGCAGGCGCGTATTGCCATCGAACGTTTTATCGAGGCGTACGAACCGCGTTTGAGCGAGGTCCGGGTGCTATCCCTGCCCCGCGACCACGACCCACTGAGCTTGTCTTTTGCCATCGAAGGCCTGCTGGAAGTCGACGGTTTCAAGCGTCACGTGAGTTTCTCCGCGAGCCTGGATGGCAGCGGACAAGTAAAAGTCCACTAAGGAGAGCCTGATGTCCGGTCAACCCGCAGCCCGTTTGGGCGACCCCACCGATTGCCCGAAAAAGGGCCACGGCACTAACCCGATCGCGGCTGGCTCTCCTGACGTGCTATTTGATGGCATGCCCGCCGCGCGCATGGGCGACGCCTCCGCCTGCGGCGGTGCGCTGTCGGGCAGCGTAATCCCGACCGTGCTGATCAATGGCAAACCGGCCACCACCATCGGCACCGTGGGCAGCCACGGGAATGTGGTGGCGGCGGGGTCCGGAACGGTATTGATTGGCCTCAATGGGGGTGGCGCAACCATCGGCCCGGTCGGGCCAGTGTCTTTTGTAGCGGGTGCCGTAGCCGCTCTCGCTGACGCACTAATCCCAAGCGCCGAAGCGGCCAAGCAGAACAGCGAGGCGCTGGATTATCGATTGGAGTTGAAATCAGGCGGTAATCGCATCCTGACTCCATTGGAAATTCCTGACTACGACGAGCTAGCCCGCGGCATCACGAAGAATCTGGAAACTATCGATTTTCTGGTCAGCAACCGCGAGCAGCCCGCCGATAGCCTAACCCTGGAGGTACTGGACGGCAGCACGCTGATCTACGCCGAGGCCGATACCTCCAAGCTGCTGCCCACCGGCGAACACCCGTGGCAATGGGATGGCTACAGCTTGGCCGGCGTCCTTGATACCAAGGTGCTCAAGAGTGCCGCGCTCAAGGTGCGGCTGATTGCAGTAAAGGGCGGCGTACAGCAGATTGTGGACATGCCATTAGCAAATGAAAGCGAAGAGGTGGATTGGGTCGATGTACGGATTGATCGAAACGCCGCAACGGCACAGATTGACGTCCGCCCCAGTTTCTCCGACGGAGGCGTCAGCGGCCGAAACACCAGCCTCACCGCCAAGACCTACGAGCAGTTGAAGACCATGGCCAAAGCCGGCATCGAGCACTACTGGTCTCGCAACGGCAGTCGGCCGAATGGCATTGGCGCCCCAATTAGAACGACAAACGGGGAAATAGAAATAACCGTCATCGCGGACGTCAATGGCCGCCCCAGCGCCAGGGATTTCCCTCTGATCGAAAAACTGGACGCCAACTTCGGCCGCTCCACCAGCTTCGCCATGTTCAAGAAGATCTATCACAACGCCGGATTCTGGGATGCCGCTCGCTATCCGACCGGTTTCGCCGATGGCCACTTCGAACATACCGCCGCCCATGAGTTCGGCCACTTGGTGCTGAACGACTATGGCGATGGCGGGCTGATTCCGGAGTACTCCTGGAGCCACAAGCAAACCTCCAGCGTTCTCACCCAATCCCCGAACGACAACCATCCGGTTCCCGGCAACGGTGAAATCGATGTGATGCATTACCACTCCGACTATCCACGCGGCCCCCAGGGGTACCAGGACTACTGGAGCCGCTCGGTAGCCTCCGAGCAAGACGTCAAGGGCCTGCTGTGGCTCTCCCGGGTACGTTTCAATGACTAAAACTATCGCTTTCCTATTCGCGTCTTTGCTGGCCGGCTGCAGTGCTCAGACCAAAACCGTATTTATCGCAGACTTCGAAAATGCCTGTTCCTTCCCGGTCCAGGTCCGGGTTCAGGATTATTCCAACGCCAAGGGCAGCGGCGTACAGAATCAATACCTGGAGCCTGGACGCGTCGCGGAAGTGCTCTCCTACATATCCTTCGGAGACGACCTGGAGAGCAGCTTTCCCGCCACGTATCGCTTGACCCTCTCGGCCAACGGCTCCCAGCGTTCGCTCAACAAGCAGCAGTTTCTCGCGCAACTGAAGCGGTCCGACTACCAGCGAAAGGGCAACGCCATACATACCTGGGCGATCAGGGATGCCTCGTTGTGCCCACGAACAGCTCCATAGGTAGAACCTCGATGTCCTTCAACCACTACTACCAGAGCGAACTCACCGCCCTGCGCCAACTCGGCAAGCGCTTCGCCGAGCGCAGCCCTGCGCTAGCGCCGTTTCTGGGACAAGCGGGGCGCGACCCGGATGTCGAACGGCTGCTGGAAGGCTTTGCCTTCCTCACTGGCCGGCTGCGGCAAAAGCTCGACGACGAGCTGCCGGAGCTGACTCACTCACTGATGCACCTGCTTTGGCCAAACTACATGCGCCCGCTGCCGGCGTTCAGCATGTTGCAGTTCGACCCGGTCAAACGCCCAGGGCCCGCACTCATGGTGCCGCGCAATACACCGGTCGAGTCCAAGCCGATCCAGGGCGTTACCTGCCGTTTTCGCACCGCCTACGCCACGGAAGTTCTACCGTTGGCGCTCGACGGCCTGGATTATTCGGTTAAGGGCGGCGGCGCTCTGCTCAGTCTTCGCCTGCAGATGACGGCCGACGGTCATCTCGGCGAATTGAACCTCAAACAGCTGCGCCTTCATCTCGCCGGCGAGCGTTATATCAGCCAGATGCTTTACCTGAGCCTGCTGCGCAATGTGGCCGGCGTGCAGCTGGTCGCGTTGGATGCCAATGGCAAACCTTTCACCGACGGGTTCGGCATGCCTCTGCCCGCCCTCAATATCGATCCGTCAAAGCTGCAACCGGTAGGCTTTGCTGAAGACCAGGCGTTGATTCCCTACCCACTCAATACCTTCCGCGGTTATCGCTACTTGCAGGAATATTTCGCCTTTCAGGAGAAATTCCTGTTTGTCGACCTGCAAGGTCTGGATGCAGTCAAGCGCCTGCCGCAAGAAGTGCTGGAGCAGGCTCGCGGCTTCGAATTGCGCTTCGACATACACAAGGCCGGCGTGCAGCGCATCCGCCCGACCCTGGAAAACGTACGGCTGTATTGCACGCCGGTGGTCAATCTGTTCGAGCACGATGCGATCCCAATTCGCCTGGATGGCAAGCAGGATCAGTATCTGTTGATGCCATCGGAGCTGGACAGCAATCAGTGCGGCGTCTTCTCGGTCGACCGCGTCACCGGCTGGAAGCCCGGCGGCATGGGCTATGAAGAATACGTGCCCTTCGAATCGTTCGAGCATGATCCAAGCTTCGATGTCCCCGTGGCGCGCCCGCATTACAGCGTGCGCCAGCAGCCTTCGATGCTCGGCGATGGGCTCGAGACATACCTGAGCTTTGGCCTGCGTAACCTCGATCAGCACGAGACGCTGTCCATCGAGCTGACCTGCACGAACCAGAACCTGCCGCGCCAGCTGCGTCTCGGCGATATCTGCCTGCCCAGCGAAGACACGCCGGAGTTTTTGACCTTTCGCAACATCAGCGCCGTGACGCCGAGTTACGCGCCACCGTTGCACCGCGACTTCCTCTGGAAGTTGATCAGCAACATGTCACTGAACTACCTGTCGCTGGCCAACGTCGAGGCGCTCAAGGTCATCCTTGAAACCTACGACCTGCCGCGCTACTACGACCAGCACGCCGAAAAGGTCAGCAAGCGACTGCTGGGCGGCCTCAAGCAGATCGGGCACCAACATGTCGATCGGCTGCACCGCGGTCTGCCGGTGCGCGGTGTGCGTACCGAGCTGGTGATGGACCCCGAGGGCTATCTGGGCGAAGGCGATCTGTTCCTTTTCGCTTCGATACTCAATGAATTCTTTGCCTTGTACGCCAGCCTCAACTCGTATCACGAGCTGCGCGTCAGGAGCACACAAGGAGAGGTGTACCAATGGACGCCGCGCATGGGGCAGCAACCCCTGCTCTAAACCGGATCAGCCGGGGCATCCGCGAGTACAGCCTGTTCCAGGGTGTGCTGCTGGTGATGGACCGTCTGAAGGCCGCACATCCCGATCTGGACGAAGAGGCGCTCTACGAACACCTCGAATTCCAGGCCAACCCAAGCCTGGGGTTTCCCGGCAGTGACGTTGATCGCGTCGAGTTTTTTCAGGAGCACGGCGAGCTACGTGCACGCCTACGCATCAACCTGGTCAGCTTGTTCGGCGCCGGATCGCCACTGCCAGCCTTCTATGGCGAGCAGGCCCTTGGCGACAGCACGGAAGGAAACCCGACACGCGAGTTTCTCGACCTGTTCAACAACCGCTTGCAGCGCTTGATGCTGCCGATCTGGCAGAAGTACCGCTACCGTGCGCGCTTCACCAGTGGCGCGCGTGACCCGCTGTCCGAGCAACTGTTTGCCCTGATCGGGCTGGGCGGTGAACAGATCCGGGCCGCCTCCGAGCTCAATTGGAAGCGCCTGCTGCCCTACCTGGGCCTGCTAAGCCTGCGTGCGCATTCGGCCGCATTGATCGAGTCGGTGCTGCGCTACTACTTCAAGCATGCCGACCTGCGCATCGAGCAGTGTCTGGAGCGTCAGGTCGAAATACTTGCTGAGCAACAGAACCGCCTCGGCCGAGCCAATAGTCAACTGGGCGAAAGCCTGGTGCTTGGCGAACGCGTTCGCGATCGCGGCGGCAAATTCCGCATCCACATACGCCAACTGAGCTGGGACCGCTTCCACAAGTTTTTGCCCGTGGGCAGCGGCTACCAGCCGCTCTGCGCGCTGGTTCGCTTCACCCTGCGCGACCCACTCGACTACGACATACGCCTGGAGCTGCGTCGCGACGAAATCCGCGAAATGCGCATCGGCGCCGAAAACCCCTGCCGCCTCGGCTGGACCAGTTGGCTTGGCAGCGAACGCGCCGACGGCATGGTCACCTTGGGCAGCCAGACTCATTAAGGACGATGAAATGATTAACGTAGACCTTCAACAACTGGTACAGGCACTCGACGCCGAGACCAAGCGCGACTTGGAAGCCGCAGCCGAGCGCTGCGTAGTGCGTGGCGGCAGCAAGATTCTCGTTGAAGACCTGCTGCTGGGCCTGCTAGAGCGGCCCGAAGGCTTGCTGATGCGCGCCTTGCAGGACGCTGACGTCGATGCCGGATCCCTAGCTCACGCTCTGCAGCCGCGCGGCGAGCACAGTGAATCGCGTAACCCGGTCTTTTCTGCCGAACTGGTGCAGTGGCTACAGGATGCCCTGTTGGTAGGCAACCTAGAGCTCGGCCAGAGTCAGATCGATCAGGCCGCACTGATCCTGGCGCTGCTGCGCAATCCGATGCGCTATGCCGGCAGCCACTACCAGCCGCTGTTGTCGCGCCTGAACACCGAACGACTGCGCGAGTTCGCCTTGGCTCAGCAACCACAGGCGGTCCCTGGCAAGGCGGCGCCAGCGGGCGAGTCCAACCTGTCGCGTTTCACCCACAATTTCACCCAGCAAGCCCGGGACGGCAAACTCGATCCGGTGCTGTGCCGCGACGCCGCGATCCGCCAGATGATCGACATTCTCGCGCGCCGTCGCAAAAGCAACCCTATCGTGGTGGGCGAAGCCGGCGTCGGCAAAACGACAATCGTCGAAGGCCTGGCGCTGCGCATCGCCAATGGTGAAGTGCCGGACGCGCTCAAGGGCGTCGAACTGCTGTGCCTGGACCTTGGTTTGCTGCAGGCTGGCGCGAGCGTGAAAGGCGAATTCGAACGGCGGCTGCAAGGCGTTATCGACGAGGTCAAAGCCTCGCCCAAGCCGATCATCCTGTTCATTGATGAAGCCCACACCCTGATCGGCGCTGGCGGCCAGGCTGGGAGTGGCGATGCCGCCAACTTGCTCAAGCCGGCATTGGCCCGAGGCGAGTTGCGCACCATCGCGGCTACCACCTGGAGCGAATACAAGAAGTATTTCGAGAAGGACCCGGCCCTCGCACGCCGCTTCCAGCCGGTTCAGCTTCACGAGCCCACCGTCGACGAAGCAGTGACCATCCTGCGCGGCCTCGCCCCGGTGTATGAAAAGAGCCACGGCATCTACCTGCGCGACGACGCCGTGGTCGCCGCCGCCGAGCTATCGGCCCGCTACCTGGCCGGCCGCCAATTGCCCGACAAGGCGGTGGATGTTCTAGATACCGCCTGCGCCCGGGTACGCATCAGCCTGGCGGCCGCACCTGAAGCGCTGGAGCGCCTGCGAGGCGAGATCGCCGAGGGTGAACGCCAGGGGCTCGCGCTGCGCCGTGATCTCGATGCTGGCCTGCACATCGACACCGACATTCTGGACAGCCTGGAAACGCGCCTGGCGGCAGCCCGCGCAGAACTCGAGCAATTGGAAACCCGCTGGGCCACTCAGCGTTCGCTGGCCGAGAGGCTATTGGATCTGCGCAAACAATGCGCAACTGCTCGAACATCGCCCGAGTGCGTATCCGATGACGAAACCCGCCCTGATCTTGAACAGCTCGAAGCCAAGCTAAGGGACCTTCAGCTCGAGCTTGCCAGTGCCCAAGCCGCCGAGCGGCTGGTGAGTTTCGAGGTCTGCCCTCGTTTGGTGGCCGAAGTCATTAGCCACTGGACCGGCGTACCGCTCTCCCAGCTGGCGCGCGAGCACAACAGCAAGGTGCTCAGCTTTGCCGCCGATCTGCGCCAGCGTGTGCGCGGGCAGGAACAGGCCATCGAAGCACTGGACCGCTCCATGCGTGCCACGGCTGCTGGACTGAACAAGTCCGATGCGCCGGTCGGTGTCTTTCTGCTGGTAGGCCCAAGCGGCGTCGGCAAGACCGAAACCGCACTTGCGTTGGCCGACCTGCTCTATGGCGGCGAGCGTTTCCTCACGACCATCAACATGTCCGAATTTCAGGAAAAGCACACCGTATCTCGCCTGATCGGTGCGCCACCCGGTTATGTGGGTTACGGCGAAGGCGGCATGCTCACCGAGGCCGTGCGCCAGAAGCCCTACTCGGTCGTGCTGCTTGATGAAGTCGAAAAAGCCGACCCGGACGTAATGAACGTCTTCTACCAGATCTTCGACAAGGGCGTGGCCAACGACGGTGAGGGACGGGAGATCAACTTCCGCAACACCCTGATCCTGATGACCAGCAACCTGGCCAGCGATCGTATCGCCGATCTTTGCCAAGGCGGCCAGCGACCAGAGACCGAAGACCTGGAGCTGGCGATTCGACCTGCACTGACCCAGCACTTCAAACCGGCCCTGCTAGCCCGCATGCGGGTGGTCCCCTATTACCCAATTCAGGGTGACGTGCTGAACGAACTGGTGGCGCTCAAACTGTCGCGCTTCGGTGATCGCCTAACGCGGCGCCAGTTGCAGTTCAGTCACTGCGAGGCACTGGTCCGGCACCTGGCTGAGCGTTGCACTCACAGCGACAGCGGTGCACGCCTGATCGATCACCTAATCGATCAGCACCTGCAGCCACTGGTCGTCGATCGGCTGCTCGACGCCATGGCGAGTGGCCAAGCATTGCAACGTGCGCATGCAACTCTCGACGGCGACGGGGCGGTGGTTTGTGAGTTCGCTTAAGGTGCCGCCTATGCTGACTGAGCATTCCGCGCCTGCCAGCGCGCTACTGGATCGCTTAGCCGAGCTGGCCTGGACGACGGATACAAGCGGCTGGCTGGACGGGCTGGTACAAACGGCGGCGCAGCTGGCGAGCTGCCCGCTCGCCCAGCTCTACCTGCTCGATGCGACCCACACACGTCTGACCCTGTCGGCCGAGTGGTTCGATGGTGCCCGGCGGCAAGAAACCGCGAGCCTGCCCAGCGACTACCGAGACGAACAATTGCTGCAGTACTGTCTCAGCCAGAATCGCCAGCTGAGCATCGTCCCGCTGGACGCCAACCTGCACGAAACCGGTTTTCTTCCTGAATCGTCGCGCCCTTGGCGCAGCCTGCTCTGCTTGCCGCTGGAGAATGCAGAAGGTCATGTCGTCGGGCTGATGGTGGCTGCCAGTACCGCCACTCAGGACCTCACCGCTGCGACCGCAACCTTGACCAACCTCGGCCGTTTTGCCCTCGGCCAGGCCCATCTGCTCAATAGACTACTCGGCGTGGCCCAACCTGCACCTGGCGAGATCACCCCGAGGCGCCCATGCACCAGCGGGTACGGGCTGATTGGTGAGAGCCCGCGCATGCGTGCGGTTTACGGGCTGATCGGCAAAGTCCTGCACAACCCCGTCAGTGTTCTGCTGACAGGTGAAACAGGTACTGGTAAGGAACTGGTGGCACGCGCTATCCATGATTGCGGCTCGCGGCGCAGCCAAGCCTTCATCGTGCAAAACTGCGCGGCTCTACCCGAACACCTGCTCGAGAGCGAGCTGTTCGGTTATCGAAAAGGCGCCTTTACCGGTGCCGAACGCGACCACGAAGGCCTGTTCGATGCGGCCGACGGTGGCACGTTGTTCCTCGATGAAATCGGCGACATGCCGCTGACCCTACAAGCCAAGCTGCTGCGTGTTCTGCAGGAAGGCGAGGTCCGACCGCTTGGCAGCACGCGCACCCATAAAGTTGACGTCCGAATCGTCGCCGCAACTCACCAAGACCTGCACAAGCGAGTCGAGGAGGGGCGCTTTCGTGAAGACCTGTACTACCGCCTGTCCATCTTCCCGATCGAATTGCCGCCGCTTCGGGACCGCGATCAGGACGTCCTTCGTCTAGCCCGCCACTTTGCCGACAAAGCCTGCGGTTTTCTGCAGCGCGATACCGTGCGCTGGTCGGACGCGGCGCTTGAGCAACTGGCTGACTATGCCTTTCCCGGCAACGTGCGCGAGCTCAAGGGGCTGGTCGAACGTGCCGTGCTCCTGAGCGACGGCGGCGAACTATTACCGGAACATTTCAGCCTGCGCACGGTGGATAACGACCTGGACAGCACGCTGGATTTACGCGCGCGGCTGGAACGGGTCGAGCGCAACCTGCTGATTGACTGTCTGCTTAAGAACGGCGGCAACCAGAGCCAGGCCGCTCGAGAATTAGGGCTACCGCGCCGCACCTTGCTCTACCGCATGGAGCGCCTGGGTGTTAACGCCAGCACCCTCTGAGCTCAAGGAGATGAGCATGAGTGTTCATAGATTGCTGACTGTTGCTGCCTTGGCGGGGTTTGTAACAGCGCTAGCCGGCTGCGGCACTTTAATCGGCCTCGATACGGTGCTGCTACCGATTGACCTGACAGACATCGCAAACGCTCCGATTGATAACCGGTAGCCTCGCCCCTCGACCTGAACGGCTTCATGGAAGCGCTCCGAACAAGGATTTCACATGTTCAACCCGGCCAACGACACCCATTTCAGCCTCGCAATCGAAGGCATCGAGCACGATCTACAGGTTCTGGAATTCAAGGGCCGGGAAGCGCTTTCGCAGCCCTTCGCATTCGAGCTCGAACTGGTTAGCGAACGCCCCGATCTGGAGCTGGAAGACATGCTGCATCAGCCGGCCTTCCTCGCCCTCTCACCGGCCGGCACCGGCATCCATGGCGTGATCTACCGCGTCGCTCAGGGCGATTCCGGTAAGCGCCTGACGCGCTATCACATAACCTTGCGTCCGCAGCTCGCTTATCTGGCTCACCGCACCAACCTGCGAATCTTCCAGCACCTGACGGTTGAGCAAATCATCAGCCAAGTGCTCGAAGAGCATGGCATCCAGGCCAACGCTTTTCGCTTCGCCCTCGGCTCGGTCTACCCCGAGCGCGACTACTGCGTGCAGTACGACGAGACCGACCTTCACTTCATCCAGCGCCTGTGCGAAGAAGAAGGTATTCACTACCACTTCCAGCACAGCACCGCCGGCCATGTATTGGTCTTTGGTGACGACCAAACGGGCTTTCCCAAGCTCGCGCCGGTTGCCTATCAACAGGACTCCGGGTTGGTTGCCGATCAGCCGGTGATCAAACGTTTCGCCCTGCGCATGGAAACCCGCACCAGCCGGACCACCCGCCGCGACTATGACTTCGAGAAACCGCGCCTGATTATGGAAGGGTCCTTCCAGAGCGAATTCCAACCGGACCTGGAAGACTACGACTACCCCGGCCGCTTCACCGAGCGCCCCCGCGGCAAGCACCTGTCGCAACGCGCTCTGGAACGCCACCGCAGCGACTACGAGTTGGCTGAGGGTGAGAGTGACCAACCACAGATGATCACCGGCCACTTCCTGGCCATGAACGAGCACCCGCGCAGCGGCTGGAACCAGCTCTGGCTGCTCAATGAAATTCACCACGAAGGTAAACAACCGCAGGTACTGGAGGAATCGGTGACGAGCGATAGCCTCGCCCGTGACGGTTTCACCCAAGGTTACCGCAACCATTTCACCGCAACGCCCTGGGACATTCCCTATCGCCCAGCCCTAAGCCATCCCAAGCCCAAGGTCCTCGGTAGCCAGACCGCAGTCGTTACAGGCCCAGCCGGCGAAGAAATCCACTGCGACGAATACGGTCGCGTAAAAGTCCAGTTCCATTGGGATCGCGAAGGCCAGGCCGACGACAAAACCAGTTGCTGGCTGCGTGTTTCCTCAAGCTGGGCCGGCGACCGCTACGGCAGCATCGCCATACCGCGGGTAGGCATGGAAGTACTGGTGACTTTCCTTGAAGGCGATCCCGACCAGCCTCTGGTAACCGGTTGCCTGTACCACAAGGAACATGTCGTCCCCTACGACCTGCCGGCCAACAAGACCCGCAGCGTCTTCAAGACACTATCGAGCCCCGGCGGAGACGGCTACAACGAACTGCGCATTGAGGACCGCAAGGGCCAGGAGCAGATCTACCTCCACGCTCAGCGCGACTGGGACGAAAACATCGAGCACGACCAGAAGATCCGCGTCGGCCACGAGCGCCACGACACAGTCGTGGCCAACATCTACACGGAACTCAAAGCCGAAGAACACCGCACCACCCACGCCAACCGCAAGACCGAAGTCCGCGCCAATGATCACCTTACCGTGGGCAACAGCCAGCACGTGAAGATCGGCACGGGGCAGTTCGTCGAGGCGGGTAACGAAATCCACTACTTCGCCGGCAGCAAAGTCGTCATCGACGCGGGCATGGAGCTCACCGCGTCAGGCGGCGGCAGCTTCCTTAAACTCGATCCCAGCGGCGTTACGTTGAGTGGCGCGACCATCAAGATGAATTCCGGTGGCGCGCCCGGCAAAGGCTCGGGCATAAGCATCCTCACTCCCCAAATTCCGCGGGCGGCCGACAAGGACAGGGCTGGAACGAAACCCAAGCTCGCGCTGGCCAACACCCAGCTGCAATTGGCCCGCAAAGCTCGTCAAATCGGCGCCAGCCGCTGCCCGATTTGCGAAGCATGCAGAGAAGGAATGTGTGAGATTGGAGCGGGACAATGAACAAAACGGTTGAAGACTGGCTCAGCGCGCAACAGGCCGAACAGAGGCAGCTGCTGCTCGTTATCGATAGCCTCGCAGAGCCCGCTCCGCTGCCTCGTCTGTTTTCAGCGGACCTGGTGCACAGCTACGCCAATCTCTACCAGGGCACCGAGGTCGCCGAGATGGCCAGCGTGGGCCCCTGGCTGATAGTGCTGAACGAGCTGAACCTCACGCAGCTAGCGCCACTCACCGACGCACCGGAGCAGAATTGGGGCTGGCTCGCCAGCGTCGAATACGCAGACCTGGCGGCGCTCACGCAACACTGGCACGCCCGTATCTTCGCCGACGAACAGGGGCAACGGTCGCTCTATCGGTTCCAGGACAACCGCATCGTTGCGCGTCACCTCGCCGAACTGGACGTCTCACAACGCCCTCTGCTGCTTGGTCCACTGACAAGCGCGCTCTGCTGGGATGATCACGACTGGCAATGGTTCGATAACGAGCAACCAGGCGAGTATCCCGAACCCTTCGAAAAACCGTGGTTGTCTATCCCAGAACCCGAGCACGTAAGGCGCGCTGTGACACACCACAATCTCGAGTTGTGGCTGTGGGAGAACCACACGCTGGCGACCACCAAGCTCGCAGAGACCCAGGTGCTGAGCGAATGGCTGGACCGTCAACTCGACAATGCGAAGGAGTGGCACTGGCACAGCGAGCCGCAACTGCACTTCCTGCTCCGCTACCAGCTCGACCCCGCACTGGCGGACCATCCGGCCTGGCTGCCAGCTGACCGGGAAACATCGGACGCCCACTATTCACGAGTCAGTTCAGTGCTGACTTCAAGCCATTCAGCACAGGGTTGATCAGATGACGTCTCACACCTTTTCTCGAAGCCACTTCCTGCCCATTCACGCATGGTCTGTACTGTTTGGCTTTCTGCTCAGCGGTTGTAGCACGCTCGGCTCGGTCGGCGCCGATACCTTTACGTTGAAGGGCGAGCTACCGGCTGACTTCGCACTGAAGGCCCAAGCGCATTACGGCGGGGCCGAGGGATGCAGTGATCGCGGCCATGTGAAGGGTTTCAAGAAAGAGTATGAAAAGGTGCCGCATGGGTATGAGTTCGAAATTCCAGTTAGTTATCGCGACGGACTTTGTGAACTGCAATTGACCAGGGTCGGGCTTTTTATTCATGCGAAGTACGGCGAGCAGGACTGGCAACATAGCTACGATAACGGCGGGTTAGTGGTTGTTGAAGAACTTCCGCCGAACGGCACACATTATCAACGCGACGAAACTGTATCTAGAACGGCTCAATGTTCATGGCTCTTTCAAATCAGCAAGCTGGAGTTAGGGATAGCCAAAATGCTGGACTGTAAAGGCGCCGGGACGTATTTGTTACGCAATTCGCTTTCGCAAACCAATGTTAGGCTCAGCTTTGAACTAAGTAACAATGACCGTCCTTATATGAGGAACTATTGGTCAAAAACAACGACAGGCTGGAAGCCGTGCACGGGACGATGGGGAACAAAGTTCGAAGAGCTTTGTACAGCCCCTCCGCAGTTTCGTACTTTCACTATGGATGGCGGTGAATGCACGGTCTATCCGAACTGCACAGAGTGACTAACGGATGAGCACGTCAACCTCGCAAACTTTGCTCCAATGTCCGATTCGCTTGGCCCGGGTAAGCTTTCGTTTAGTAGACGAGCATGGAAGTGGCAAGCCCTACGCTGGACTGACCTGCCAAGTTACAGATCGGCAGGGGTTTGATTGCTCCCCGACACTAGACAATGACGGCTATGCAGAGGTGCATAACGTTAACGGCGGTCCACTAGTTGTATCTTTTCCAACCGAGTATGTCGGCAACGACCCATGGTATACGGGCTTACTTAACAGGCAATATTTCCCAGTGCCTCTTTCGGCCCTTCAAGTTGCAGCCGAACAATCGCCCGCCGGCCCTCGGCGCACTGACGGGAAGACCTATCTAGCGCAAGAACGTGCAGCGAAGGAAGAGGCTTTCTTCATACGGGCCGAGGTAAGCGATTTCGTAAAGAGCAACAGCCATCTGCCGACGCCAGACCCAAACTGGACGACCCCATCTGCACTGAAGCATAACGCAGGCTCAGCAGCAGAGCTGCCTGGCGTTGCGCTTGGTTGTAACAGGCATCATGTCATCGAGATAAAGGCGCTACGCGCCTATAGCCCGCTGCTTTCCCGCGGCGCTGATTTTTGCGCGCTGAACGCCTATCACCTGGCGGTCATGAGCGCTTTCGTCTACGCACCTTTCAGTGCAGCTACAAAGCCTTACCACTCAGCGCCGCCACCCTATACATCGCTTGGCAGCATCGGACACGTGCTTCAGAACCAGTTAGGGCGCCGGATTCGGCCTACGCAATTCAATACCGCCTCCCCTTATCATCTGCTCTGTGAAGAAGTGCCTTATTCGAAGCGCCTCGAGATCGTGCCTTACGATTCGACGCGCTACGAAAAGGAAACACAGGAGGGCTGGCGAAACCCCGAAGATGTGCACTTCCTGCACGATACGAATAACGAAACGAACACCAACACCCAAGCGTTCATCACCCATAGCGACAAGGTCGTGTTGATCTCTATTCGGGGCACGCAGGAGCCTCTAGCGGATGCCAGTCGAGACGCAGACGCTCGACAAGTGCCTTACGAAGAGGGTGAAGGTCAAGCACACCGCGGCTTCTATAGAGGCTTCCAGGCAGCAAAGCCCTTCGTGGAGCGCTACCTCAATGCTTTTTATACGGGCGAGCAAACGTTAGTCGTCTGCGGCCACAGCCTTGGTGGAGCAATAGCGCTTTTAATCGCCGAGTGGCTACGTCGCAAACCCACTAAACCGAAAGTCGTTCTATACACCTTCGGCGCCCCACGTGCGGGCGACGCTGCCTTTGTCAATGCAGCCCAATCCCTAATCCATCACCGTATCGTCAACCACAACGATCCGGTCCCAGCCCTTCCGCTGCCTTGGATGGACGCGGAGTGGAAGCTGGCGCTTCCCGGTACAGCTCTTCTTTTCAGCTCGCCAGTAACCGGCATCGCCTTGTTGCTTGCAGGGCTCGTTAATCTTCAGGGCGACCCCTACGAGCACCACGGCGAGCAGTGGCATTTCATGCCACGCAGGCCTGGGGCCGGGAGCGAGGCCGCAGTTTTGTGGCAACCGGGATGCGCACTGATCGATGAGCAGATCTGTGCGCGCTACGTTGGGGAAATCGGGCTTGATGGTGATATGCCCAATCGGCTCGCACTTGGAGGGACTCACCATTCCAGCGATAGCGGCTACGCACGTGCGGCACTCGCCAACCTTCTGCGCTGGAATACCAGCGTCGAGGAGCGAAACGGAAAGTTATTTACCGAAGCTGAAACCCGTGACATCTACGCCCAGCTGCTGAGCACCGCCCAGCTATTGGAGAGCTGGCAAGCACGCTCCTTCAATGAGTTTCGATGGGAAATCAGGCGCAGGGGCGTGATGCGCTTCTATGGCAAAACGGATCTCGAATTGCGCGCCATCTACGCCGACGCGGTGGAGCAAGGCGAACGGGCTCGAGCCGAACAAAGCCCCGCGTTGACTCGCACGCAACAGCGCCTGCTCGCCCAGGCAGAGCGGGTGGTGACGCTGCGCAGCGTATTTGGCGAGCATGCGGAACGCTCGGACCTGGATGAGCTGGTCGCGCAATGGCGTGCCATCGAGGACAACCAGGCCGTCGAGCGATTGGCAGGCAGCAAACAGGAACCCGCCCGCGCCTTTGCCTAACGGCTTCCCGGCGCGGCATATTTATAGCCCTAGCTCTCGTTTCGGTACCGGCCCCGCCCGGTTTCGTGACCTCGTTCACCCACGGTGACAGCCGGGTGAACTTCAATGCTCAGCCTGAGTCTCGCGCCGCGCTTCGGCGCCGCGCGGCTGTCTGCCCACACGCTTTCAAGGAGGAAATCGCGTGCTAGCCCGCTATTGCGCCCTCGTTTTATTCGCCGCATCCCTCGCCCTTGCCGGTTGCTCCGGTAACTACACATTCAACGACGACGAGTATCGCCCCTTGGGTGATCCGCAGGCGCCTGCCCGCAGCAATTGATCCACCAGGAGAAAGGGACCATGGAACTGGTTTTCGATATGGTCAGTGCTCAGCAATTCGCGCCAGGCCTGATCAGCAGCAAGACGTTCAAGCAGGCCGGCGGCATCATCGGCCGTGCGGAGGATTGCGACTGGGTCATCCCAGACCGCAAACGTGTGTTGTCTAGCCGCCACGCTGAGGTGAGCTACCGCGACGGCGCGTTTTTTCTCACCGACACCAGCAGCAACGGCATTCAGCTCAAGGACACTGGCGCCAGCCTGTCTAAGGGCCAGGCGCAGCAGATCGAGCATGGCAGCGTCTACTGCCTGGGTGACTTCGAAATACGTGCCCGACTGATCCAGAATCCCGCTTCTTTCGAAGGCGACGTTGGGCGCCCACAGCCGGCCGGCAGCATCATTCCCGACGACGCCTTCCTCGACCTCGACCCGCTGACCGCCATGGAGCAGCAGGAGCGCGTCTATGCCGAGGTCGACGACCTGACCGCCGTACTGGCTCCGCCACGCACCCAGGCCCAGCAGCGCGACTACTCGCAGATCGATGAGGAGAACCTTCAGGTTCCCGAACTGGTAATGCCCAAAGCGGTTGTGCAACCCAAAGCCGCCCCTGAACCCGAGCGGCTGCCGCCGGACTTCTGGGCACGCTTCGGCGAGGCGCTCGGTGTCAGCCTAGACGACCTCGACGAAGAAGCTCGCCAGGCGCTGGCGCTCAGAGCGGCGAGCCTGCTCAAGCAGAGCGTCGGCGGTTTGCAGCAGGCGCTGCGTACCCGTGGCGAGTTGAAAAACGAGATGCGCCTGTCGTTGACCACCGTGCAGAGTGCCGGCAACAACCCACTTAAACACAGCATCGACAGCGGGGAAGCGCTGAACCTCCTGCTGCGCGGTGGAAAGGCGGGGCAGCTGCCGGCCGAACAGGCCATGGGGCGCGCTTACCGTGATCTTCAGGCACACCAGGTAGCGATGCTGGCAGCCAGTCGCGCCGCGGTCAAAGGCATCCTTGAACAGCTTTCACCCGATCAGCTAGCCCTCCGCTTCGAGCGCGATAACAAGCCGCTTGTGTCCACTTCCGGTAGCCGCTGGCGTGCTTTCAAGCGGCTTCACTCTGCGATGCAACGCGACGACGATTGGAGCGAACGGTTGTTCGCTCGTGACTTCGCCCAGGCCTACGAAGAGCAGGCCCGGCTGATCGCCACGCTCAATACAGACCTTCAAGGATGATCTTCATGTCTCGCTTTCTTCCCGCCGCGGCGCTCGCGGCGCTCGCCGTTCTGAGTGGCTGCTCTGCCCTCTCGCCCAACTCTGACTTGACCAAGCTGGACCTGTCACTGCAGGGCAACGACCAGCTCAACCCCGACCTTAACGGCCGCCCTTCGCCTGTCGTGATTCGCCTCTTGGAACTCAAGCATCCGGTGGCCTTCGAGAACGCTGACTTTTTTTCGCTCTACCAGCGTCCCAAGGAAGCGCTATCGCCGGACCTCGTCATTCAGGAAGAGCTGGAACTGCGACCGGGCGAGCAGCGCGACCTCAAGCTGTTTGTTCAGGACGGTAGCCGCTACGTTGGCGTGCTGGCCGCCTATCGCGATCTGCCCGAATCAAGCTGGCGCTTCGTCATTCCTCTTCAACACAAAGCGCAGAACCGAATCGAGCTAAAGCTCGATGAACACGGCATCAAGATCATCGATCCGCTCGTGAAGGGAGACTGATCGATGAGCATGAACAAAGTCATATGGCAGGAAGGCATGCTGCTGCGTCCGCAGCACTTCCAGCAAAGCGACCGCTATTACGACGCGCAGCTCAAGCAGCGGACCCAGAAGTTGGGTCACTACGCCTGGGGTTTTTTTGAGCTGGAGATCGACCGTCAGTTCCTTAACATGGGCAAGCTCGTGCTTAGCCAGGCGAGTGGGCTGCTTCCAGATGGCAGCCTTTTCGAGATCGGTGCTGAGCGTGAGCCGCTGGCCCTGGACGTGCCGCCCAACACTGGCAACACGCCGGTGTATCTGGCTTTACCGCTTGTTACCGGCAACCACATCGAGAGTCGCCGACCCGAGCAGAAGGACGTGTTGGCGCGCTACACCGCGTTCGACGAAGAGGTCACTGACTCCAACGCCGGCGATAACAGCAGCAGCCAAGTCAGCACCGGCCGTCCGGACTTTCGGTTGCTGCTGGGCGAGCAGCAGAGCGATCAGGCTTACGTGAAGCTCAAGCTTTGCGACATCCTCGACACCACGCCGGACGGCGTGATCAGCCTCGACCCTGAGTACATCCCTACCTTTATCGACTTTCAGGCGTCCAGCTACCTGCTGTCGTGCCTGAAAGAAGTGATCAGCATGCTCGGCCATCGCGGCGACATCCTGGCAGAGCGTATCCGCGCCACCGGTAAAGTCGGCGGAGCGGAAGTCGGTGATTTCATGATGCTGCAGCTGATCAACCGCTACGAGCCCGTGCTACGCCATTACATGGGCATCGACCGGATCCATCCCGAACACATCTACCGTGAGCTGCTGGGGTTGCTGGGCGAACTGGCGACGTTCTCCAGCGAGACCAAACGACCTCGCCTGGATGGCCGTTACCTGCACAACGACCAAGGACTGTCGTTCCGCAAGCTGATGGATGCGATTCGCCAAGTGCTGTCAATGGTGCTTGAGCAGCACGCCATCGAGCTGCTTCTGCAACAGCGTCAATACGGCATTCAAGTCTCGCCGTTGCACGACCACAAGCTGCTCGGCAGCGCCTCGTTCGTACTCGCAGCCAGCGCCCAATGTGACTCCGAAGAGCTGCGCACCCGCCTGCCGGCCCACCTCAAGGTTGGTCCGGTTGAGCGTATTCGCCAGCTGGTCAACCTTCATCTGCCGGGAATCAAGGTCAAGCCACTGCCCGTCGCGCCACGGCAGATCCCGTTTCATTCCGGCAAGACCTACTTTGCTTTGGAGCTCAGCTCCGAGGAACTGGCGCAATTGGAGCGCTCTGGCGGCTTCGCCTTCCATGTGTCCGGTGAATTTACCGGGCTTGAGCTGAAATTCTGGGCGATCAGGAACTGACCGACATGATCAGAGAAATGGACTACGCACAGGACGACAAGACGGTCATCCTCAATCGCCACGGCGAAGCCCCGGCACAGAGCCCGCTGACCGACTTCAGCGCACCGCCGAAATTCGAGCAGCTCGAAGAGCGGATGATTTATGCCGCGCGGCTGCGTCCGGCCGAGACGTTCAATATCAGCCTCAATCCGCTTGTCGCGGCAGCATCGTCATTGCTCTCGGAAGTCGTGCGGCTCAAACACAGCTATGAAGGCGAAGACCTGCATGCCCTCAACCAGCGCTTATCTGGTGAGCTCAAGCTGTTCGAGCACCGCGCCTTGCACGACGGCGCCGAGAGCAGTCAGGTGATGGCCGCTCGCTACGTGCTATGCACCGCTATCGACGAAGCGGTCGTTACCACACCCTGGGGGAACGAGAGCGAATGGTCGCAGATGAGTCTGCTATCGAGCTTTCACAACGAGACCTTCGGCGGTGAGAAGTTCTTTCAGTTGCTCGAGCGCCTCTCGCGCAACCCGGTCAAGCACCTGCCGATGCTGGAACTGATGTATCTGTGCTTGTCGCTGGGCTTCGAAGGCAAGTACCGAGTGATGCCACGCGGCATGCTTGAGCTCGAAGCAGTACGCGACAGCCTCTACCGGCAGATCCGCCAGCTGCGTGGCGACGTGCCACGGGAGGTATCGCCGCACTGGCAGGGACTGCGTGATACGCGTCGGCGTCTAGTGCGCATCGTGCCCTGGTGGCTGGTCGCGCTGTTCACATTGATCTGCCTGGTAACGCTGTATGGGGGCTTCGCCTGGGTGCTGGGCGAGCAACGCGATGCCGTACTGCAACCGTATCAACCTGTCGATCCGACCGTTCAGGTCGAGCCCAAGCCGTAACAAGGACGTACTGCCATGAAGGTTTTTTTCGGCAAGCTTGCCGCGTTTTTCCGCAAGACCTGGGTATGGAGCCTGTGCGTCTTGCTGGTGTTGGCCCTGCTCGTGTGGCTCGTTGGGCCACTGCTGGCGGTAAACGACTATAAGTTCTGGGAATCGTCCACCAGTCGCCTGCTGACCATTGCCGGTCTCTGCCTGGTCTGGGGCCTGTTCATCGTGTTCGCCAGCTGGCATAGCACTCGTCGCAAGCAGGCCGAAGCCAGCGACGAAGAGGTTCAGGAGCGTCTTCGCCGTGAAGGCTTGGTCAGCGAAGAGCAAGGCATCCTGAGCCAGCGCTACCGCGACGCCGTTCGTACCCTCAAGAGTTCGAGCCTGTACCGCGGCCGCAGCGAGAAATGGCGCAACGACCTGCCCTGGTATTTGCTGCTCGGTCCTCAAGGCAGCGGCAAAACCTCATTGCTGGATTTTTCCGGCTTGGACTTTCCGCTCAACCGCGGTGAAAACCAGCGACTGACCAAGGATGTCTCAGGCACCCGCTACGCAGACTGGTACTTCGCCGACCATGCCGTGCTGATCGATACGGCCGGTCGCTACCTAACTCAGCCCGACTCAGGTGTCGATGGCAAGGCCTGGGAAACGTTACTCGGTCTGCTGCGCCGCCGCCGTGCACGCCCGCTTAATGGCGTGCTAATCAACATCCCGGTCGAGCAACTGTTGCATTCGAGCGAACTGGAGCTCGAAACGCTGGCGCGCCAGAGCCGTCAGCGCCTGCACGAGATCCACCAGCGCCTGGGCGCCGACGTACCGGTTTATCTGGTGCTGAGCAAAGCGGATAAGGTGCTTGGCTTCGACGAGTTCTTCGATCAGCTCTCGCGCGAAGAAAGTGATCAGGTACTCGGCGCCAGCTTCCGCAAGGAGCAGGACGGTACCGACGTCAACGTCGTTCGGATCGAATTCGAGGAGCTGCTGCGCCGACTCAACAGCCAGGTCATCCTGCGCATGCACCAAGAGCGCGACACCCAGCGCAGGGGTCGCATCCTTGATTTCCCGCACCAGCTTGGCCAGATTGGCGAGCGTTTATGCCTGTTCGTCGAGCTGGCGTTCTCCGGTAACCGCTACCAGCGTGCCAGCCAACTGCGCGGTTTCTACCTCACCAGTGCACCGCAGCTCCAAGGTGGACTCGATCCGCTCACCAGCGGCATTGGTCGCAACCTCGGCCTGTCGAGCAGCGCGTTGCCGACATTCCGCAGCGGACGTGCTCGGTTTATCAATCACTTGCTCAGCCGCGTGATCTTCCCCGAAGCCGACCTTGCCGGTCTCGATCAGAAGGAAGTACGCCGCATCGATTGGGGCCAGCGCGCCCTGTATGCCGCGAGTTTCGCCTGCCTGGCGCTGTTCGCCGCCCTTTGGGCCAATGGCTTCTCCAACAACCATGAGCGGCTTGAGCAGTTACGCGGCCTCGCTGACCAGCTGGGCCGCGAGCATCAGGGCATCACGGCTGAAGATGACGCACTGCGTACGCTCAAGGCGCTGGATATGAGCTATGCGGCTACTCAGGTATTTCCGGATAAGGCTGACGTGTCCTACTTGCAGCGCGGCGGGCTTTACCAAGGTGAGGTAGTCGATCCCACCGTCCACCAGGCCTACCGCCGTGAGCTGGAAACCCTGCTGCTGCCTCGCGTTGCGCGTCAGCTCGAAGCTCAGATACGCGCCAACTTGACTGATCGAGAGCGCCTGCTTGGTAGCCTGCGCGCCTACCTGATGCTCAGCCTGGAAGAGCGTCGCGACGACGGTTTCCTCAAGGATTGGATAGCCGCCGATTGGTCGTTGCGTTACGCCGGCAATGCCGTTGCGCAGAACGGCCTCAACACCCACTTTGAGCGGTTGCTCGGTGACGGCTTCGCGCCTTACGCGCTCAATGACCAACTCGTCGTCGAGGCACGTCAGGTGTTGCGCAGCGAATCGTTGGCCAATGTCGTCTACCGCATGCTGCGCGATCAGGCTCGTAGCCTGCCTGACTACCGGTTCAGTCAGCATCTCGGACCGCAAGGCGCGCTGTTCAGCGGCAGTGATTACACCATTCCTGGTTTCTATACCCAGAATGGCTATCAGAAATTCTACGTCGCCCAGGGCAGCGAGCTGGTGCGCGAGATCCTGCGCGATAACTGGGTGCTCGGCGAAGGCGACAGCTTGAGTCTGAAAGATCTTGGCCGCTTGATGGTCGAGATGGAGCAGCTCTACTTCCGGGATTACGCTAACTATTGGAGCGAAGCTGTCGCCCAGCTGACGCTGGAGCCTATCGCAGGTGCCGGCAAGGGCTCGGTGCTGCTTAGTGGGTTGTCTGCGGCTAATTCGCCGCTGTTGCAACTGCTTGTCGAAGTCCGGGACAACACCCGCTTTGCCGGCGCAGTCGATACCGCCGGCGAAGCGGTGGACGCAGCCGATGCTCTCAAAAGCGCCAACGGCAAACTTGGCAAAGCCGCCAAGCTTGCATCTGCGGCAGCAGAGCAGGCCCAGGCCGCACTGGCCAAGAACGTACCCGATACGGCGCGCAAAACACTCGAGCGCCGCTTCGAGCCGCTGCATCGCCTGCTGGACGACAATGCAGGGGCCAGCGCCGAGCTTGTTCCCACCCTGCAGGCCCTCGATGCGCTTCAATTGCAACTGGCAAGTCTGGCCCACGCCAGTGCGCCTGATCAGGCAGCTTTTGAACTCGCCAAGGCGCGCATGGCTGGTCAGCGTGATGCCATCAACCAGCTGAGAGCCAGCGCAGCACGGCTACCACAACCGATCGGCAACTGGCTCGGCCTGCTCGCCGAAGACAGCTGGACGCTGGTCCTGAACGACGCTTACCACTACCTCAACCAGCGCTACCAGAGCGAACTGTACGCGTTCTACAAAGGTTCCCTACGCCAGCGCTATCCATTCAGCGCACACAGCGAGAGCGACGTCGCCATCGCTGACTTCCGGGAGTTCTTTAAGGCGCAAGGCGTGGCTGACGGGTTCTTTGACCGCTACCTGAAGGCATTCGTCAGCGGGAGTGCTGGCCAATATCAGCTTCGTCGAGTCGACGGTCGTGGCTTGCCCCTGTCACGCGAGTTTCTGTCGCAGATGAGCAACGCGCAAACCATCCGCCGCAGTTTCTTCGCAGAAAACCCGAACGAACCGCAGATCCGCTTCAAGCTAGAGCCTTACTCCCTCGATTCGAGCCTGGGTCGCGCTGACTTCCGCTTTGGCAATCAGCAGATGGAATACCGCCACGGTCCGATCGTGCAGACCGCCTTCAGCTGGCCAGCCGACGCAGAGGACGGCCGCACCAGCCTGGTGGTCGAAGAACTAGGCGGGCGTCGTGTCGGTATCGAGAAGAACACCGGCCCCTGGTCGCTGTTCCGCCTGCTAGACCTGATGCAGGTCGATTACCACAGTGGTCGCGACGTGCTGATGCTCAAGGCCAATCTGGGCGGCCGCAACGCCAACTACCTGTTACACAGTCAGCGTTCGCCGAACCCGTTCGACATCGCCTTGCTGCGCGACTTCAAACTTCCGGCGACACTTTAATGTCAGCCACTGCGAACTTGGCGTACAGCTGGCGCAGCGCCGCGCGGACCGATACGGGCAAAGTCCGCGCACGCAATGAAGACGCCTTTCTCGACCTCCCCGAGCAAGGCCTCTGGGTCGTGGCCGATGGAATGGGCGGCCACCACAACGGCGCGCTGGCCAGCCGCCTGATCGTCGAGCAGCTCGCCGCGTTGCCCGAAGGCAGCATGGCGGAGCGCTTGATCGGTCTGCGCCGCTGTCTGCACGACCTCAACCGCAGACTCGGGCAAGAACTGACGGTCACGGCAGATCGACCCGATCCGGTGATTGGCAGCACAGTGGTCGCGCTGTTGATGGAGGCCGAACGCGCCGCCTGCGTATGGGCTGGCGATAGCCGCTGCTACCTCTGGCGCCGCAGACGGCTTTATCAGCTCTCGCGCGACCATTCACTGCTACAGCAACTGATCGACGAACAGAGCCTGAGCCCGCAGGAAGCCGCGCGTCACCCAGCCGCAAACGCCCTTACCCGCGCCATCGGCGCCAGCGAACAACTGACACTGGATATCCTTGAGTTCGATGTTTATCCAGGCGACACCCTGCTGCTATGCAGCGACGGGCTCTACCAAAGCCTGTCACCGGACAGCCTGGGAGCAGCGCTCAATGCGCCATCCACAGGCCTCGCCCTGCAAAGGCTGTTTGAGGAGGCCATGGACGGTCCGTGTCGAGACAACCTGAGTGCAGTGGTGATAAGGCTATGAGCGAGCCCCTGCGCGCCGAGCCGGCGTCGGACCTCACCTACTTCGCCTTTGCGGCCACAGCCAGCACTCCCGCTACGCCGAGCCCGCAGACCAACCCCGTTGCGTCGGGGGTGCTACCGGAGGTGCTAGCTGGGCGCTATCTGATCGAGCGACTGCTAGGCGTCGGCGGCATGGGAGCGGTATATCGGGCGCGGGATTTGCTGCGCGAGCAGTTTGGAGATCCGGAGCCGTACGTCGCCCTAAAGACGTTGAGCGATGAATTTGCGCAGTATCCGGACGCCCACGCGCTGCTGTACAGCGAGTTCGCGCTGACCGCCCGGTTGAGCCATCGCCATGTCGTGCGCCTGTTCGGGTTCGATGTGGACACCCTGAGTCAACGGGCCTTCATCACGCTTGAATTGCTCAAAGGGCCGACACTCGATCAGCTCCTTAGCGAGCGACCCGAGGGACTGGTCACGGAGGCACTCAACGAAATCGCCGTACCGTTGCTCGAGGCGCTCGACTACTCCCATAGCCGGGGCGTGATCCACGGCGACCTCAAACCAAGCAACGTGATACTCGCTGAGGACGGGCTACGCCTCTTCGACTACGGGCTCGGTCAGCCCATCGAGGGGTCTCTCAAAACGTTGCCACGCCTGTCCCGCAACCGTTTCAAGGCATGGACCACACGCTACGCCGCGCTGGAGCTACTAGACGGCGCCGAGCCCAGCGCCGCCAGCGATATCTACGCGCTTGCCTGCCTGCTGTTCGAGCTTGCGAGCGGCCAGCACCCGTTCCGCCGACTGAGCTCCAAGCAAGCCAAGGCCATGAGCCTGGACAACGAGCTGCAATGCCCGGCGAGCTTTCCCGCCCACGGCTGGCCAGCCCTGCGCACTGCCCTGGCGTTCGATAGTGACAAGCGCACATGCAGCGTCGGCGATCTGCTGGAAATTTTTCGCCGCCCCGCACCCAGCCGCCTACAGCGCTGGTTCGGGCGCACCCACGGATGACATGAGAACAAGGAAGCGCCATGTTCAACACGGCCAATGACACCCATTTCAGCCTCACGATCGAAGGTATCGAGCATGACCTGCAGGTACTTGCCTTTACCGGTCGCGAGGCCATCAGCCAGCCTTACCGCTTCGACCTGGAGTTGGTCAGCGAGCGCCCCGATCTGGATCTGCAGAGCCTGCTGTATCAGCCAGCCTTCCTTGAGCTCTCGCCTGCAGGCAACGGCATTCATGGATTGATTCACCTCGTTGCGCAAGGCGAATCAGGGAAGCGCCTGACGCGCTACCGGGTGACCCTCGTTCCGCAGCTTGCCTACCTCACGCACCGTACTGATCAGCGCATCTTTCAGCACCTGACCGTGCCGCAGATCATCGCCCAGGTGCTAGAACGCGATGGCATCCAGGCGAACGCCTATCGCTTCCAGCTCGGCCCGGTGGTCTATCCCGAGCGCGACTACTGCACCCAGTACGATGAAACCGACCTGCACTTCGTCCAGCGCCTATGCGAAGAAGAAGGCATCCACTATCACTTCGAGCACAGCCCGCAGGGCCATGTACTGGTGTTCGGTGATGACCAGACGAGCTTTCCCAAACTTGGCCAGCCCACCGCGTATGTGCAGGACAGTGGGCTCGTGGCCGACGAGCCGGTAATCAAGCGCTTCGCAGTTCGCCTGGAAACTCGTACCAACCGAGTGAGCCGACGGGATTACGACTTCGAGCAGCCACGCCTGGTAATGGAAGCCGGCCACAAGGGCACAGATCAAACGGCCACGCCACGACCGGACCTGGAAGACTACGACTATCCCGGCCGTTTCACGGATCGCGCCCGTGGTAAGCATCTTTCCCAGCGCGCCCTGGAGCGTCATCGTGCCGACTATCGACTGGCCGAAGGCCTAAGCGACCAGCCCACGCTCGTCAGCGGTCACCTCCTGGAAATCTCCGACCACCCTCGGCAGGAATGGAACGACCTTTGGCTGCTGAACGAGGTGATACACGAAGGCAAACAGCCGCAGGTGCTGGAAGAGTCGGTGACAAGCGACGTCACGTCACATGACGGTTTTACCCAAGGCTACCGTAACCGGTTCACCGCCACGCCCTGGGATGTCGCCTATCGGCCCGCCCTGAACCACCCGAAGCCTCGCGCCCTTGGCGCTCAGACTGCCGTCGTCACCGGCCCTGCGGGGGAAGAGATCCACTGCGACAAGTACGGCCGGGTTAAGGTCCAGTTCTTCTGGGACAGGGATGGCCAGGCCGACGACAAGACAAGCTGCTGGCTGCGCGTCAGCTCAAGCTGGGCCGGCGACCGCTATGGCGGTATCGCCATCCCGCGCGTCGGTATGGAAGTACTGGTTACCTTTCTCGAAGCTGACCCCGACCAGCCCTTGGTAACTGGCCGCCTCTACCATGCCGAACATCAGGTCCCCTACGACCTGCCAGCAAACAAGACCCGTAGCGTTTTCAAGACACTGTCGAGCCCCGGCGGGGGCGGCTACAACGAGCTACGCATCGAGGACCGCAAGGGCGCTGAGCAGATATACATCCACGCCCAGCGGGACTGGGACGAAAACATCGAGCACGACCAGAAGATCCGCGTCGGCCATGAGCGCCACGACACCGTGGAAGCTAACAGCTACAGCGAGCTCAAGGCCGAGGAACACCTGAGCGTAAGCGGCGATCGCAAGGTAGAAATCAAACCCGACGACCACCTCACCGTCGGCCAAACCCAGCACATCAAGCTTGGCGCCGCGCAGCTGACCAAGGCCGGCCGCGAGATTCACCTCAAGGCCGGCCAGAAGATGGTCATCGAAGCCGGCATCGAACTGACCCTCAAGGCCGGCGGCAGCTTCATCAAGCTTGATCCGGGCGGCATTACAGTCTCTGGCCCGCTGGTGAAGATCAACGCCGGCGGCGCACCGGGTAAGGGATCGGGGATCAAGATCAATTCACCGGTGCTGCCGGGCCAGGCAGACAGCGACAAGGCGGGGAGTTTGTTGGAGCAGGCGCAGCCCGGAAATCAGCCTGCCGAGCCGCGTCGGCGCAAGCGCTCACTCAATTTTTCCGGCTAATAGAAGGACAGGCTTGCCTACCGGCAATCCTATGAACAGGACGTATCGAACATGGCGGAAATCAACTGGGCTCTTCCCTTCCCGAGCAAGGAGCCGAACAGTAATCCCTTGCAGCTCCTGACCCACATGGCCAACGCCAAGGGCGGCCACTACCCGACCGGTGAGAATGGTTTGTGGCATGGTGGTGTGCACTTCGACGAGGGCACGGTGGCATTTTTCGATCAGTCGAGCGTCCGTTGCATGGCGGACGGAGAGGTGATTGCCTACCGCATCGACGAGCGCTATCCGGTCAGCGAGTTCCTCGACGAGATCCCTCGGATCAAACGCGCGCCTTTCTCCACAGGGTTCGTCCTGGTGAAGCATAAGCTTCAGCCGCCACCGCTGCGCAATGCTGATGGCACCATCACCGAAGGGCAGATGCCTCCAAGTCTGAACCTCTATAGCCTGTACATGCACTTGCTAGATTGGGCAGGCTACCAAGCGCAACCGGACCTCCAGCGCCCCGCCTTCTGGAAAGCCAAACGCTATACCGTGAACACGGAGAGCGGCGGCCTGAGCGTCCGCGCAGGTCCGAGCAAGAACGCCACTCGACTATCCCAGCTGCCCAAGGGCGCCGAGATCACCATCGGCACGGCAGAAGGTGAATTCAGCAAGCTGGTCAGCTTAGTCAGCGGGACGGCACAGCCCCCTCTGGCAGCTGACGATGCGGGGCAATTGCCCGGCTATGTATTCACCAGCTTGCTCAAACCGCTGAGCGAGCCTGCGGAACACGGAAAAGTCGTCGTCCTTGAGAACGGGTTGCCGATCAAGGCCGGTGAACTAATTGGCCATCCGGGCCTGTACCAGAACCACGACAGCGCTGCTCAGCGCATGGTCCATGTCGAACTGTTCAGCTGCGACGAAGTGCTCGCGTTCATCGCCCAGAGCCGCGCTTGGGCCAGCCGCTTGCCTGAGGATCAGAAAACACTCCTCAAGGTCTACAAGGGCGCCAGCAAGCTGATCGCGCATCGAGACGACATCAATGCGGAGAATCCGCCGAAGCTGGACGATGACGGCACGCAGATCGGCGTCGACCTAATCATTCCGCAGTCCCAGTTGGATGGGCTCCCCGCTTCGAGAAAAATCCGCGTCAAGAATGGCGCCAACAACACTATGTACTGGTGGCGGCTGGACGGTCTGTTCGCCGACGCTAACGGCAACCCCATCGACGGCTGGCTCGCCGAACAGGAGTTGATCACCACCCGCCACAGCCCATGGGAGTGGGAAGGTTTCCAATGCATAGAGGAAACCGGAACGCCCGTCGAAAAGCTCGCCTATGCCTTAGATGCCAGAGGCCTGCTAAGCGCAGACGAACAGCGTAACTACCGGGCGCAGATCAGCAAAGCCGATGGTGGCCCAATCGTAACGCTCGCTCGACTCTACGATATCGTCGATACCGATAAGGATGGCGTATTAACCAGCACTGAAATCCAAGCAGCGCTGGCCAGGCCTTGGCACGCTCAAGTGCTTGGCCAACTGGCCGCCAAATATGAAAGCGAGTGGTTTTGGAACAAGGGCAAATGGGATGAGCTTGATCCCTTGTTAGCGGACGAGCCCAAAAAACCGAACCTTGTTTGGGAGGTGGAAAAGCAGCGAATCGAGACGTTGAGTTGGTGGAGCGATTTAGCTGAGAAGCACGCAGTCCGGGCGGATGGAATAGCTTGGCACTTGAACCCAATCAGGATTGTGAGCCTAGTCCGCCAGGATGAAAGCACCGACTGTGGATGTAACTTAGGGAAAATATTTTCTTGTGTCCGCTTCAAAGGGCAAAGCGCGACAATTTATGGTCCGCTATACGCTGGCTCAATTGACTTACAAAGCTACGCTAATTGGCACGAGACTGTAGCTACAGGCATCGTGACCGAAGAAGAAAAAAACATATTTATTGCGATGTCTCCCAACGAGGGAAAAATCGATTCACTACAATCTTACGACAGCGAAATACTTACTGCAGGCGCCATGCAAAAAACGATAAACCTGTACGGCGCAGGAGAATTCCCTATTCAGGTTTTTGATTTTAAAGAGCGCCAACCTCAGCTCTATAGAGAATTATTCGAAAACTGTGGATGGTCAGTAGAAGGCCCTCGCACAGCCGCTAAAATGTACTATAAGCACCAAAGCCTCACAAAAGGTGATAGTTATACTGGCGCCGAACTTAAACGACTACTACGCGAAGGGTTTAACGAAACTGCTTTCTCTCGAAAACAGAAAATTGGCTCCATTCCTTTAAGCTCAATCCTAAAAGCAATAACCCATGAGAAATTCCAAGAACAACAAGTCTTGGACTTCGTAAAACGCCTAAAACATGAGGTAATGGAGATTAAGCCTTCCGGCTCCAGATTTAAACTTAAGGATTATCTAAAATCACCCCTCGGAAAAGCGACCGTACTTGACCACCATATCAACCGCCCAGGCTATGTAAGTCGCGATTTTGGTGCTGCGTTACAGCGTTTCTTTGACAGCAATCCAAGTGCCGCCCAAGAACCAATTAGCTGGGGTGACAATCATGAAAAATATGAACATTCAATTCTAAACGATTATGGAAACACGAGAAGAATGGCTATAGTAAATGGCCAGAGTGTCGCACCAACCAGATATCAACATCTTAAGGACAAGCTATGAGGTTGATGAGCATGAAAATCTTACTAGCAGTATTTATTTTTTCCACTGCAGCTCATACTGCGGCTTGGGCTGAAACTCAATCGGCCCTGAAGGCACACGGCGGTCAAGTAATTTTTACTGACCCCGAAAAGGGCTTTTGGCGTAGCGTGTATTTTTTGAAAAATGGTAACCATTATAAATTATTCCCCAAAGAGCAAGCCTACTTTGATGCAAGCCTACCTTCTGACTTTTCTGAGGACAGCAGATATCTAAAGATCGAAAAAACCATCCGTGGAAGTATTGAAGGAAGCGCTCTAGAAGAAGATTACGATCGTGCTTATTGCGCCTTCGTTGAAATGGCGAGCGGTTGTATCGTACGACAGGAAACAGGCTCATTCTGCGGGGGACAATGGGGGGAGGACAATAACGATGTTTGGTTATGGGCTGGCGAAGAGATAACTATTGATCAGCGCAACCAAAACACGGCGTCAAAGAATTCTGGCATGGAAGCGCTCGCAGAAATTAATGGAGATGCAAATTGGCACCTTTGCCATTGACCCCATAATTTGAAGCTTCCCAAAAAGCATATTGCCATCACCCCAAAACCCTGCCATAAACGCGCACTCGCCATGACGCTACAAGGATGTACCGATGCGATTGCCCCTGCTTTTGCGAGAATCTCGAAAGAGCTTGCGCACCATTGTGAAACTCATCAATACGCATTACCAAAGCAATCCCGAAAAAGCGAATAACTCGCTTATATGTTCGCCACAGCACGCCATGAAGCCTACTATTTTCCCACGGGAGAATTTTTCAGCTCAAAGCCCGAAGTTGGCGGAATATCTTACTTCAACAAATATGACCCTATGTTAGCGAGCACCCAAGAGCATCGAAATCGTGCTATCGAGAACGGGAATACGCAAGAGGGTGATGGTCAAAAATATCGTGGACGTGGCCTCGTACACCTTACTTGGAAGAATAACTACCGTAAAGCTCAGGTACATTTTGGTGTCAACTTCGTAAATCAACCGGATAAGGCAGCCGACCCCGAGCATTCCGTGCCTATTATGATCTGGGGCATGAAAGAATGAGTGTTCACTGGCAGAAAATTAAGCCATTACATCAGCGCTGATGGTGTAGATTACGTACACGCTCGTAGAATCATCAATGAAACCGACCAGCAGCAACTTATAGCGGGCTATGCAAGAAGGTTTGAATCCATTCTACAAACCACATCTTCGGCGAAGGAAAGCTTTGTACCATGAGACACATACTCTTTTTAGAAATATTTATTTTATCTGCGCTAGCCACAACCACTTATGCAAACACCTACGCCGTTTCGATCCACAACGATGAGATTTCGGAAGCTTATACAGCCAATATGACCACCGGCAGTTTGACGATTATGCGGGGATCGAAAACTATCGTTATCGACGAAATAGTTGGCTACACAGGGCAAGCCGCCAGGAGTTTAGTTTCATTCAATGGCGGCCCTGCACTGACCTATGAAAACTCTGGATCAAATACACACTTCGAGGTGTTTTACACCCTCACTCTTAATGAGAGCGGTCCAGTTATCGACTGCATATACGGCAATATTCGTAATGGGCAAAACGGCGCCTCGATTCCAAAAGCGGTATGCAACCTTCAAAAAACATTAACGAACGATTATCAAGATCTGATCTTCAGTTACTCGGACGCGTGGATTGAAGAGTCTAATAAGACGTCTCTTCAATCAGTTATGGCAGAGCCAGCTGAGGTTGCCGTAGCACCCCTTGGTCAACTAGGCAGTGTTTTTGTAGGGTTGCGCTACGATTCAGCCGACGACCTAATGTCTGCTACCCCGAAGACCATTGCTACTGTAGGCGAAAAAACTCATATAGTGACCAGAGGCAACGCTTACTTAGTGTATGACTATAATAATGCTACGGCATTCTCGCTGGATATTGAGACGGACCCGGTAACACATTCATTGAAGCGCCTGACACCCACAGAGCTATATAAATCCATAGGACACACTGATACTTTTCGCAGTCAATAACGGCCTAAGGATGGTCTGAAGTAGCCCTGTGTTTCCGGCCGACTTCTGCCCTTGCCAATTTTAGAAGCGGCGATTCGACCAAAATCGACCAAGTCATCCGCTCATTTCTGAGTTTTTAGCCGCCGCGAACACCTCTCAGCGGCCATTTCCCACATTACAGGCGCACCTCTCCTGCATTAGTCAGCAAATGCCGGCGCGCCATCCACAGGTTCGACAGGGCAAATAATGTCACCAGCTGCGCCGTGTTCTTCGCCAGGCCACGGAAGCGTGTCTTCACATAACCGAACTGGCGCTTGATCACCCGGAACGGGTGCTCGACCTTGGCGCGCACCTGGGCCTTGGCCTTCTCGATCTTGCGCTTGGCTTTGTACAGCGCGCTGCGCTTACTCAGCTTCTTGTACGTACTGCGGCGGGCCGCGATCTGCCAGATCACCTCCCGGCCTTCATGTTCCGGGCGCTTCTCGACGCCGGTGTAACCCGCGTCGGCACCCACCATGTTTTCCTCACCGTGCAGCAGCTTGTCGACCTGGGTAACGTCTGCAACGTTGGCTGCCGTCCCTACCACGCTGTGCACCAGGCCGGACTCGGCATCGGCGCCGATGTGGGCCTTCATGCCGAAGTAATACTGGTTTCCTTTCTTCGTCTGGTGCATTTCCGGGTCGCGCTTGCCGTCCTGATTCTTGGTCGAACTCGGCGCATGGATCAGCGTGGCATCGACGATAGTGCCTTGGCGCAACGACAAACCGCGGTCGCCCAGATAACCATTGATCACCGCCAGAATCCCAGCCGCCAATTCGTGTTTCTCCAGCAAGCGACGGAAGTTGAGGATGGTGGTTTCGTCGGGAATGCGTTCCAGGCTCAGCCCGGCAAACTGGCGCAGGATCGTGGTCTCGTACAACGCTTCCTCCATCGCCGGATCGCTGTAGCCGAACCAGTTCTGCATCAGATGTACACGCAGCATCGCCATCAGCGGATACGCCGGACGGCCGCCTTCACCCTTGGGGTAGTGCGGCTCGATCAGGGCAACCAAACCCGTCCACGGCACCACCTGATCCATCTCGATCAGGAACAACTCCTTACGGGTCTGCTTGCGCTTACCGGCGTACTCGGCGTCGGCAAAGGTCATCTGCTTCATCGGGAAACTCCGGCAACGGGATCGGCGTATTTCACCAGAAACGGGAAGTCTTCTTCAGGATTTCCCTAAGGAGGCGGTCGCGCTGGCATCTTTAACGCAAACGATTAAAAGCATATTGCCACCACGCCACAACCGATGCGCGGCTCGCGTCGGCCAACGATATCGTCAACACCACGGCTCCAGAGGACGTCCTGGCGCTGGGGCTGGTGGGTAACCCCAGTCATCTTTGCCTAGCAGCAGGGCTGCTGGATTTGCGCAGCAGTGAAGTCACCGCGCCGGTTTCACCCGCCCTACAAAGCCATATTCAAATCGGGACGTAGCGCGGGTGAAACCCTCGGCATTTATCGAGCTGAAATAAAAAAAAGCAGGCTCAAAGAGCCTGCAAAAGGAGCATCACAACGCAGGAGAAAACTTTGGATCGTGCAGCCAGCCGGGCCGCGCCTCAGCCAGGCAACTGGCGCAGCAGGGCGAACGCATCCTGCAGACGTCCTTCGCTGACCACGAAACCGCGCAGTTGCGCTTGCGCATCGAAGGCGCGGGCAAGCATGCCCAGTTCGTCGAAACTGAGCTGCCAGTCGAGGTGGTGGCCGGTGGTCTCGCCGGCCAGTTGCAGCGGCAGGCGCGGGGTCTTCACGCGGATCAGCATGGGCGGCAGCTGCAGCGCCTGTGGTTGACCGAGCAACTTCCTGGCAAGGGCACTGGCCGCCAGTTGCGTCGGCTGCAGGAACGGCAGCACGCGGCCGTCGATCTCGGCGCAGTCGCCCAGGGCATGGATATGCTCGTCGCTGCTGCACAGGAGGCGGTCGACCTGAATGCCGCGACCCACTGCTAGCCCGCTGCGGCGCGCCAGATCCACGTTGGGGCGCAGGCCGATGGCGGCGATCGCACTGTCGCAGTCGACCACATGACCATCGTTCAGGTAGGCGCGAATGCCGTCGCCGCTTCGCTCGAGGCGCTGCAGGCCGCTGCCCAGGCGCAGCTGAACACCGCTGCCGACCAGGCAGGCCTGCAGCCGCGCGCTGACGGTCGCCGGCATCAGCGATGCCAGGACGCTGCTGGCCTGGTCGACCAGCACCACCTGCTTGCCGCTGCTGTGCAGGTCCATCGCCAGCTCGCTGCCGATCAACCCGGCGCCCAGTACCAGCACGCGACGGGCGTCACGCAGCTGCGCCTCGGCAGCCTGGTACTCGCCCTGGCTGTTGAGCGTCAGCAGCAGCTCATGACCCGGTACGGGCGGCACCACGGCATTGGCGCCGGTGGCGAGCACCAGCTGGGCGTAGGCATGGCTGGCGTCGGCGGTATGCACGCGGCGCGCCTGCGGATCGATCGACTCGACCCGGGTGAAGGGCTGCACGGTCACCTGGTACTGCTCGGCGAAGCGTGCGGCGCTCAGACGGGTCAGTTCCGCGCTGCTGCGGCCCTGGCTGAAGACGTGGCTGATGTCCGGCTTGTTGTACTCGTCGCCGCTGTCGGCGGTGAGCATGCGGATGGGCACCTCCACGTCCAGTTTGCGCAGGCCCTTGACCAGTTGGCAGGCGGCGAACCCCGAGCCGATGATGAGGATTTCGCGGCTCATGCGGCTTTCTCCCGCAGCACGTCGAAGACATCCTTGCCCAGGCTGCAGTCGGGGCAGAGGAAATTGTCCGGCACCTCGCTCCAGGGGGTACCGGCAGCGACGCCTTGGATTGGTTCGCCGAGTTCGGGTTGGTAAACCCACTGGCAGACGCTGCACTGCATGGCCGGGCCGGCGTCGCCCGAACGCTCGTCGGACGGCTGGTTCGCCGCTTCGGGCGTGACGGGCGTGGCGCTCGGGCTGGCGCCTGGCGGTGTATTCAAAGCCCATTCGCGCGCCAGTTGCCGGCCATGTGCGCGGCAGGCTTCCAGGGCACTGCCGTCGGGGCGCCATTTGCTCTTGAGCGATAGCGAGGTGCTGAAGCCGGCATCCATCAGGCGGGTCTGGATACGGTCTACGGCGCCGCCGTTCCAACCGTAGCTGCCGAAGGCCGCCGCCTTCTTGTTGCGAAAGCGCAGGCCTGTGATCTCCTCCAGCATGCCGGCGATCTTCGGCATCATCACGTTGTTCATGGTCGAGGAGCCGACCAGGATGGCCTTGGAGCGGAACACCTGGGTGAGGATCTCGTTCTTGTCGTGGCGGGCGACGTTGAAGATCTTCACCGCCACGCTCGGATCGGCCTCGTGGATGCCTTGGGCCAGAGCGTCGGCCATCATCCGGGTGTTGTTCGACATGCTGTCGTAGAACAGGGTGATGCGATTCTCCTGATAGTGATCAGCCCACTCCAGATAGTTGCCGATGATCTGTGCCGGATCGGTGCGCCAGACCACGCCGTGGGCGGTGGCGATCATCGACAGCGGCAGATTGAAGCCGAGCACCTCGTTGATCTTGGCGGTGACCAGCGGGCTGAAGGGCGTGAGGATGTTGGCGTAATAACGCAGGCACTGCTCCAGCAGCTCCGGCTGATCGACCTCGTCGTTGAACAGGTGCTCGTCGCAATAGTGCTGGCCGAAGGCGTCGTTGCTGAACAATACGGCGTCGCCGCTGAGATAGGTCATCATGCTGTCGGGCCAGTGCAGCATCGGCGTTTCGATGAACACCAGTTGCTTGCCATTGCCGATGTCCAGGCTGTCGCCGGTCTTCACCGGGATGAAATTCCAGTGCGGCTGGTGGTGATGGCCGGTGATCGAATCGATAGCGTTGGCGGTGCAGTAGATCGGTGTGCCCGGGATGTGCGCCATCAGCTCGGACAGTGCGCCGGCGTGATCCTCTTCGGCATGGTTGATGACGATGTAGTCGATGCTCGCCAGGTCGATCTGGCTGGCCAGGTTGAGGATGAACTCGCGGCTGAAGCGATGATCGACGGTGTCGATCAGTACGGTCTTCTCCTCGCGGATCAGATAACTGTTGTAGCTGGTGCCCTTGAGGGTCTTGTACTCGGTGCCGTGAAAGTCACGGACTTCCCAATCGCGTTGACCGACCCAGTGAATGTTGTCCTTGAGCAGAGTTGTCATGCGGAGCATTACCTTGCAGAGGTGGATAAAAAGCCTGCCCGCCTCCATTGCAGGTGCCGTGCCATTAATTAAGTAGTTGATGTATAACGATTTTTTGTTTTTTATTTGTCGTAATGACAAAGCCTCTGTATTGTCCGATCGACATATATAAGTCAAAAGGACATAGGATGGCGCTTTCGATGGACAGCCTGGCCCGCATCGCACTCGACCTGCAGTGGGGCATCTCCAACCAGGACCGTTTCCAGCAACTGATCAACAGCCTGCGTCAGTTGCTGCTATGCAACGCGCTGGCCCTGCTGCGCTACGAGGGGCAGATGTTCCGCCCGCTGGCGATCGACGGGCTGGCACCCGACGTGCTCGGCAGGCGCTTCCGCCTCGGCGAGCATCCGCGCCTGGAGGCCATCGCCCGCGCCGGTGACGTGGTGCGCTTTCCTGCCGACAGTCAGTTGCCGGACCCCTATGACAACCTGATCCTGCCGAGCCGCGAGCAGCTCAAGGTGCATGCCTGTATCGGCCTGCCCCTGTTCGCCAACCAGACGCTGATCGGCGCGCTGACCATCGACGGTTACGACCCCGCCCAGTTCGATCACTTCAACGACGAGGAGCTGCGCCTGATCGGCGCGCTAGCCTCGGCGGCGCTGAGTAATGCGCTGCTGGTCGAGCGTCTGGAACAGCAGACTGTGGCGCCCATCAGTAACGCACCGGCAAACAAGCCCGGCGCCGACGAGATCGTCGGGCTGGCGACCAGCATGTTGCAGCTGAAGAGGGAGATCGGCGTGGTCGCCGGTTCCGATCTGAACGTGCTAATCACCGGCGAGACTGGGGTCGGCAAGGAGCTGGTGGCCAAGGCCATCCACCTCGCCTCGCCTCGCGCCGGCCATCCGCTGGTCTACCTCAACTGCGCGGCGCTGCCCGAGTCGGTGGCCG
>NZ_AGSX01000065.1 GCF_000235745.1 Stutzerimonas stutzeri SDM-LAC
TTGTTCTGGCCCGGCTCGCGGCGAACCAGGCCTGAGCGTCATGACTGGATCGGCGCACGCCCGGTCGAAGCGTGAGCCAGGGCTGGATCGCGCCGTCCTGCGCCGCGAGCAAGGCCAGTGCTCCGGCCATAATCGTATGCAAACGGTTCGCGTCAGCTGGCTGTCGATAGGAAATACGCAAATCTCGGCCTATCCTGAGTGCGACGCGACGGAAGGCCAGTCGAACAGCAGGAGAACAAGAGCAATGCGGGCGTTTACTTCATCAGCTCTATGGATCTCGCTGGCACTTTTCGCGGTCCCGACTAGCGCCACCGAGTGGAAATTTGTCACCGAGGACTTCCCTCCCTTCACGTATGCCTTCGAAGGCATTAGCCATACCGACTCAGGCATACACCAGGCAAATGGTCCACTGGTCGAGATCGTGCAGGCCGTCTGCAAGCATCTACACCGAGATTGCACGATCCTGGTTCATCCATGGCGGCGAGCACTGCGACTCGCCGAACAGGGCGAAGTCGATGGCATCTTCACCGTCGTTCGCACGCCACAACGCGAGCAAGCCTTCCATATCACCCGCATGCTGGTTACTTCGCGCTACAGCGTGTTCGCCCGCGGCACCAGCTCTTTCATATACAGCCAGCCGCGCGATCTGGCCAGCCGGATGATCGGGGTCTATGGGCCTTCTGGTACCTCTTACCTGCTTTCTCAACGCATCAAACCGGTCGCTGGGGTGGACATCCAACTGATCGCGAACAATCGCCGCTTGCTGAATATGCTCGACTCGGGGCGCTTCGGCGAAGAGGGCCTGGCTGTGCTTAACCAGGACGTGGCTTGGCATCTGATCGAAGAAGAACGACTCGATGGGCTGCGTGAAGCGGGCCAGTTCGCGGCGGTTTCCTATGGAATCGGCCTGTCGCGCAAGCGCATCAGCGAAAGCCAGTTCGACGCGTTTGAACAGGCGCTGGATGCACTGATAGCAGACGGCACCGTACCCGAAATCCTGCGTCGCCATCAGTTGGAACCCGCTTACTGAGGTGCCGCAGCGGTTGGTGAGCACAGGTTGCTTCTGAGCTTTCCCGCCCTTCACGCAGCGACGAATTCGCCTCGACCCGTCTATCGAGTGAGCAAATTCCACCGAACCAACGTCTATCCTTCTGATATCACTTCGCTTCGGGAGCCACCGCGCGTTTCCGTCCCACTCGCCAGCCAGAGGCTAGAAAGACACATGGAAGCAGACAAAAAGCTACCCAAGTCCATCATCCTGTTCCCTGTATTCGTCCCCGCAGTGATCGTTACGTTGCTGCTGGTGATCGGCACGATCAGCAATCCGGAGCTGGCCGGCGAGGTGTTCAGCTCCACGCTGGCCTTCATCACCACCAACTTCGGCTGGTTCTACATGCTCTCGGTGGCGTTCTTCCTGGTGTTCATCGTCGGCATCGCCATGACACCCTGGGGCAGCATCAAACTGGGGCCGGACCACGCCGAGCCGCAGTACAGCTTCCCGGCCTGGTTCGCCATGCTGTTTTCCGCAGGCTACGGCATCGCGCTGCTGTTCTTTGGCGTCGCCGAACCCGTGCTGCACTACGCCTCACCCCCGGCTGGCGCGGCGGAGACTGTCGACTCCGCCAAGCAGGCGATGCAGATCGCGTTCTTCCACTGGGGCTTCCACATCTGGGCCATCTACGGGCTGACGGGGCTGGTGCTGGCTTATTTCTCGTTCCGCCACGGCTTGCCGCTGTCCATGCGTTCGGCGCTCTACCCGATCATTGGCGAGCGAATTTATGGCCCGATCGGTCATGTGGTGGATGTATTCGCCATTCTCGGCACCTTGTTCGGCATCGCCACGACGCTCGGTTTGTCGGTCACTCAGATCAATGCCGGCATCAACTACCTCTGGCCGTCGATACCGATCAGCATCAACGTGCAGATCATCGCCATCGCGATCATCACCGGCCTTGCAATCTGCTCGGTGGTCGCCGGTCTCGACAAGGGCGTGAAGAACCTGTCGCTGCTGAACATGATCCTGGCGATCGGCCTGATGCTGTTCGTCTTTCTGGTCGGTCCGAGTATCTTCATCCTCGAAACCTTCCTGCAGAACACCGGCAGTTACCTGAACAACATCATCGAGCGCACGTTCAACCTCCAGGCCTATTCGCGAAGCGACTGGATCGGCAACTGGACCTTGTTCATCTTTGGTTGGACTATCGCCTGGTCGCCCTTCGTTGGTCTGTTCATCGCCAAAATCAGCCGTGGCCGGACCATCCGCCAATTTGTCTTCGGTGTGATGTTCGTGCCGACCATCTTCACCTTTCTCTGGTTCTCGGTGTTCGGCGATACCGCGCTGCATCTGATCATGGTCGAGGGCTATACCTCGCTGATCACGGACGTACAGGCGGATAACGCCATCGCGCTGTTCAAGCTCTTCGAGCTGTTACCGATGACGTCCATCGCCTCGTTCCTGGCGGTGGTGTTGATCATCACCTTCTTCGTCACCTCGTCCGACTCCGGTTCGCTGGTCATCGACTCCCTGGCGGCAGGCGGCGCGAGCCTCACGCCGGTCTGGCAGCGGGTGTTCTGGGCCAGTATCGAAGGCGTGGTCGCCGCTGCGCTGCTTTTGGCAGGTGGGCTCAGCGCCCTGCAGACCATGACCATCGCCAGTGCTTTGCCGTTTGCCATCATCATGCTGATTGCGGCACTGGGCATGTGGCGCGCGCTGGTGATCGAAGGGCACCATGAAACCAGTCTGCAAAATCATATGCAGAGCAGCCGACTGGCCAGCAACGCCGGCCCGGGTCTGTGGAAGAAGCGCCTGGCCGGCCTGGTCAGCTTTCCCGATCGCGAGCAGGTCGATGCATTCATGGCCAGCACCGTGCTCAAGGCCATGCGCCGCGTGCAGCGCGAACTCGGCGGCCAGGAATGGACGGCCGAGGTGCACGCCGACGAAGCCAATTCGCGGGTGTATCTGGAAGTAATCAAGGAGGATCAGGTGGATTTCGTCTATGAGATCCGCGCGGTCGGGTACGCCATGCCAGCGTTCGCCCTGTCCGAGGGGCCGGACACGGATGAGCAGTACTACCGCGCCGAGGTCTTCCTACGCCGCGGTGGCCAGCACTACGACATTTACGGCTACGACCAGGCCGACATCATCAGCGACATACTCGACCAGTTCGAAAAGTACCTGCACTTTCTGCACATCTCGCCCGGCAGCCTGCCCTGGAAAATGGGCGAGCATGACGAGATGCTCACTGGCGATCCCGATCAGCCCAAGAGCGACCCAACTTAACCGCGGTTCAAACGATATCCGGCCGGATAATTTTTGTCCGAGCCGGATGCCATAACCGGCAAGCAACGTCAATTTCATCTATATAGATAAGGGCACATTGGCCTCGGCAGAGGAAGTGACCGGCCGGTCACTGCGCTCGGGGCCGCGCCGCGCTTGGCGCATGCCCCCTCCCATGCTAGGTTTGCGCCTCGCCAGGACGGCGAGCAGTTGGCCGGAGCGCAATTTACATAGAAACGAGCCAGGCAATGACCAGGTTCGAGAAGAGGAAGCTCTATGGCTGAGGCCATACCTGCACTGGAAATCCGCAATCTGCACAAGCGCTACGGCGATCTGGAAGTTCTCAAGGGCATCTCGTTGACCGCCCGCGACGGCGATGTCATCTCGATCCTCGGCTCGTCCGGCTCAGGAAAATCAACCTTCCTGCGCTGCATCAATCTGCTGGAAAATCCCAACGAGGGCGAGATCATCGTCGCGGGTGAGCAGCTGCGCCTAAAGCGCGCCAAAGACGGCGATCTGGTCGCCGCCGATGCCAAGCAGATCAACCAGATGCGCAGCAAGCTCGGCTTCGTGTTCCAGAACTTCAATCTCTGGCCGCACATGAGCGTACTCGACAACATCATCGAAGCGCCACGCCGTGTGCTGGGCCAGAGCAAGGCCGAAGCCACCGAAACAGCCGAGGCGCTGCTGGCCAAGGTCGGTATCGCCGACAAGCGCCACGTCTACCCGAACCAGCTTTCCGGTGGCCAGCAGCAACGGGCCGCGATTGCACGGACCCTGGCGATGCAGCCGCAGGTGATCCTGTTCGACGAGCCGACCTCGGCACTCGACCCGGAAATGGTACAAGAAGTGCTTGCGGTGATCCGGTCACTGGCCGATGAAGGCCGGACCATGCTGCTGGTCACCCATGAAATGAACTTCGCCAAACAGGTCTCCAGTGAGGTGGTTTTCCTCCATCAAGGCCTGGTCGAAGAGCAAGGAACGCCGGAGCAGGTGTTCGACAATCCCCAATCGGCACGCTGTAAACAGTTCATGTCCAGCCATCGCTAATGGAGCAACACATCACATGAAAAGCTATAAGAAGATTCTGCTGACTGCCGCCGCCACCCTCATGCTTGGCGCCAATGCCTTCGCCGCTGAAAAACTGCGCATCGGCACCGAAGGCGCCTACCCTCCGTTCAACCTGATCGACGCCAGCGGCCAGGTCGTGGGCTTCGACCTCGACATCGCCCACGCGCTGTGCGCCAAGATGGAAGTGGAGTGCGAAGTGGTGACCTCCGATTGGGACGGCATCATTCCTGCCCTGAACGCCGGCAAGTTCGACTTCCTCGCCGCTTCGATGTCCGTCACCGAGGAACGCAAGAACGCCGTCGACTTCACCGACCACTACTACACCAACAAGCTGCAGTTCGTGGCGCCTAAGTCGGTCGACTTCAAGACCGACGAAAGCTATCTGGAAGGCAAGACCATCGGCGCTCAGCGGGCCACCATCGCCGGCACCTGGCTCGAAGACAACATGGACGACGTGGTCGACATCAAGCTTTACGACACCCAGGAAAATGCCTACCTCGATCTGGCTTCCGGCCGCGTCGACGGCATCCTCGCCGACTCGTTCGTGCAGTGGGAATGGCTCAAGAGCGATGCTGGCAAGGACTTCGAGTTCAAGGGCAAGCCGGTGTTCGACAACGACAAGATCGCCATCGCCGTGCGCAAGGGCAACGATGAGCTGCGCCAAAAGCTGAACAAGGCGCTGGCTGAAATCCGAGCCGATGGCACCTACGAGAAGATCAACGCCAAGTACTTCCCTTTCGACATCTACTGATCCGTCTGAATCAAAGCCCGGCCGCCAATAATGGTAGGCCGGGCTTTGGTGTTTGAGCCTATATGATTCCCGACCTTCATGGATTCGGTCCGGCGCTGATCGCCGGTACCTGGATGACCATTCAGCTGGCCCTAGCATCCCTGGCCCTAGGCCTGGTGCTCGGCTTGCTCGGCGCACTTGCCAAGACATCGCCATACGCCACCCTGCGCTGGGTGGGCGGCACTTATTCGACCATCGTTCGCGGCGTTCCCGAGCTGCTCTGGGTCTTGCTGATCTATTTCGGCACCATCGGCCTGGTACGCGGCATCGGCGAGCTCTTCGGCATCGAGAACCTGGCGCTGAGTCCGTTCGCGGCCGGTACTATTGCCCTCGGCCTGTGCTTCGGCGCTTACGCCACAGAGGTGTTCCGCGGCGCCTTGCTGGCTATTCCCAAAGGCCATCGCGAAGCCGGTCTGGCACTGGGCCTGGGCAAACGGCGGATATTCCTGCGTTTGATCCTGCCACAGATGTGGCGCCTGGCGCTGCCCGGCCTGGGCAACCTGTTCATGATCCTGATGAAGGACACCGCGCTGGTTTCGGTCATCGGCCTGGAAGAGATCATGCGCACCTCGCAGATTGCCGTCACCGCCAGCAAGGAGCCCTTCACCTTCTTCGTCGTCGCAGCCCTGATCTACCTGGGTCTGACCGTGATCGCCATGACGGGCATGTACTTTCTTGAACGACGTGCCGGTCGCGGCTTTGTCAGGAGCGCCGCATGAGCTGGGAATTGTTTATCAAGTGGCTACCGGACTTTCTCGAAGGCGCCTGGCTGACGCTGCAGTTGGTCGGTGTTTCCGTGGTGGCCGGATTGTTTCTTGCGCTGCCGCTGGGCATCGCGCGGTCCTCGCGCCTGCTTGCAGTGCGCGCGCTGCCCTATGGCTACATCTTCTTCTTCCGTGGCACGCCGCTGCTGGTGCAGCTGTTCCTCGTCTACTACGGCATGGCCCAGTTCGAGGCGGTTCGGGAAAGCTGGATGTGGCCGTTCCTGCGCGATCCTTACTGGTGCGCAATCATCACCATGACCCTGCACACCGCCGCCTATATCGCGGAGATCCTGCGCGGCGCGATTCAGAACGTACCGGCAGGTGAAGTCGAGGCCGCCCGCGCGCTAGGCATGTCGCGCTATCAAGCACTGCGCCACATCATCCTGCCCCGCGCCACCCGCATCGGTCTGCCAGCGTATAGCAACGAAGTGATCCTGATGCTCAAGGCCAGCGCCCTGGCGAGCACCATCACGCTGCTGGAGCTGACCGGCATGGCGCGCAAGATCGCGGCGCGCACCTACATGCATGAAGAGATGTTCCTCACTGCCGGCCTGATCTATCTGATCATCGCGTTCGTACTGATGCAGGGCTTCAAACTGCTCGAGCGCTGGCTGCGCGTCGACGCCTGCCAAGGGCGCTGAACCGGTACAGCGCCCACCTGAGCCCGCGGTCGCTCTGCGTCGCGGGCCGCTCAACGAGGCACCAGCACTCGCCCTGCGCTTGCCGCCAGCCAGCCAGCCAGCCAGCCAGCCAAAGTCATGCTGGCCTGTCTGTGGGATCACTGAGCAGCATCCGGGTCTCAACACACCACTCCCTTGCCAACGAGAAAGCCCATGCCCGTCGACATTCAGCGCATCGAAAAGGACCAACTCGCCTGCTGGCGCCTTCGTCATGGAGACGCAGAAGTGATCGTCGCCGAGCAAGGCGCCCAGGTCCTCAGCTATCGCCAGGGCGATGCGACGCCGATCATCTGGCTCAGCGAGGAAGCTGCATTTCAAACCGGCCAGGCCGTACGGGGTGGCGTGCCGGTCTGCTGGCCCTGGTTCGGCGATCTGGCGCGCAACCCGCAGTCGGTTCAAGACAGCTACCAAGGCGGCCAGCCCGCGCCGGCACACGGGCTGGTGCGCAATATCGACTGGGTGATGGCGCGCAGCGAAAGCAACCCCGGCAGCGTCAGGCTGCTGTTTAGCTGCAACACCCATCCTGACCTGCCCGGCTGGCCGCATGCTGTCGAGCTGAGTCTGCAGGTCTGCCTGGACAGCAAGGGCTTGCACCTGTCACTGACCAGTCACAACCACGGCGACAAGGCAGTTGCACTGTCCCAGGCCTTGCACAGCTACTTCGCCATCAGCGACATCCGTCAGGTCACGGTCGAGGGCCTGGACGGGCGTCCCTATATCGAAACCCTGGAAGACTGGCAGCAGCGACAGCAACAGGGCGATCTGGCATTCGACGGCGAGACCGACCGCATCTATCTGGATCTGCCTCCGAGGTTGAGCCTGCGCGACTCAGGCCTCAAGCGACGGATCATGCTCGAGACGCAAGGCTCACGCTCAGCCGTTCTGTGGAACCCCTGGATCGCCAAGGCACAACGGCTGTCTCAGTTCGCTGATGATGCCTGGCAACGCATGCTGTGCATCGAAACGGCGAACGTCATGGACGATGTGGTTCAGCTCGAGCCCGCCGCAAGTCACACGCTAAGCGTCTCGATCAGCGTCGAAACGGCCTGACTCGTCCAGCAGCGTGCCGCTGCCCCAGATCCGGGCAACCAGACGCATTGAATCTATACTGCAAGCGAGCGCCATCCCCATCCAATCGATGACAGCGGGCTGATGCAAGCCTGCCGGCCAGTTGCGATGCTCTGGAGGACTTTGCCATGGAAGCCACCCCACTAAGGACCGACCTCACCAACCCGTGCCGCCTCTGCATCAGCCCGGTTCTGATGCGCCATGAACGCTGATTTCGACATCCTGCTGGCCGGGGGCGGGCACAGCCACCTTGGGGTGCTGCGCCAGTGGGCCAGCCGCGACCGCCCAGTGGGCCGGATCGGGCTGGTCTCTGCCGAGCCCCACGCCTGGTACTCCGGCATGATGCCCGGCCTGGTCGCCGAGCATTACCAGACACGCGACTGCCGCGTCGGACTGCCCAAGCTGTGCGCTGCAGCCGAGGTGGAGTTCATCCAGGGCACGCTGGTGGCACTGCTCCCCGAAACGCCAGAACTGCTCCTGGCGACCGGCGCGACGTTGCGCAGCACCTGGCTGTCATTGAACCTGGGTTCCCTGCCCTGGCTGCCGGAGCAGACCGATGACGGCATGGAGTTGCTCTCGGTTAAACCATTCGCCGACTTCATCCGCCGCTGGCAACAGTGGCAGGAGATTCCCGAATCCGTGGGCATCGTCGGGGGCGGGGCAGCTGGCG
>NZ_AGSX01000064.1 GCF_000235745.1 Stutzerimonas stutzeri SDM-LAC
CCCGTAGTGATCTGGAACCTGCTCCGGCGTTGCAACCTGACCTGCAAACATTGCTATGCCACCTCTGCAGACAGCGTCTTTCGCGACGAACTCGATACGAGCGAAGCGCTGAAGGTCATCGATGACCTGCTCGACGCCGGTGTGCGCGTACTGATCCTTTCCGGCGGTGAGCCGCTGCTGCGCGACGACATCTTCGAACTGTCCGAATACGCGCGTCTGCGCGGCTTCTTCGTCGCGCTGTCGACCAACGGAACGCTGATCGACGAGCAGAACATCGAGCGGATCGCCGCCGCGAAATACGATTATGTGGGCATCAGCATCGACGGCCTGGAAGCGGTGCACGACGACTGGCGCCAGCTCAAGGGCAGCTTCGCCGCCTCCATGCATGCCATCGACCTGTGCCGCGGGCACGGCATCCGCGTCGGCCTGCGCACCACCCTGACGCAGAACAATTACCCGCAGCTGCCGGCCCTGCTGGCGTTAATGCGCGAACACGATGTGCAGAAGTTCTACCTCTCGCATCTCAACTACAGCGGGCGCGGCAAGCGCAGCCGCAAGGCCGACGCGCATCACCAGATGACCCGCGACGCCATGAATCAACTGTTCGAGCAGGCCTGGGACGACGTACTGCATGGCCGCGAGACCGATTTCGTCAGCGGCAACAACGACGCCGATGCAGTGCTCCTGCTGCAGTGGGTGGAAGCCCGGCTACCGCAACACCGTGACCGCCTGGAAGGGATGTTGCGTGCCTGGGGCGGAAATGCATCGGGCGCTGGAATTGCCAATATCGACAACATCGGCGACGTACACCCCGACACCTACTGGTGGCAGCACACGGTCGGCAACGTCCGCCGGCAGTCGTTTCGCGAACTGTGGCTGGACCAGCCCGAGCCCCTGCTCAAGGAACTGCGCCAGCACCCGCGCGCCGTGGGCGGTCGTTGTGCCGAATGTCGCTGGCTGCCGATCTGCAACGGCAACACGCGCACCCGCGCCTGGGCCGAAGGCAACCTCTGGGGCGAAGACCCGGGGTGCTACCTCAGCGATCAGGAAATCGGCCTGCCGCAACCCCAGCACATCCCCAGCCTCTCTATTTGATACCGAGCGCGGCCCCGAAGCCGCCCGAGACCTAACGCCGTCCGATGAGATTTTCAGGAGTTCGCATGGATCAGCCAATCACCCTTCCCGCTTCGCTCGGCGCCACGCTAGCCCCAGGTGAAGTTGCCTTGATCGGCGCCGGCCCAGGCGACCCCGGGCTGCTCACACTGCGGGCGTGGAGCCTGCTGCAGCAGGCCGACGCGGTGGTCTACGACCGCCTTGTCAGCGACGAGCTGATGAAGCTCTTACCCGCCCGCTGCGCCCGTCACTACGTCGGCAAGACCAGCGGCTACCACAGCCTGCCGCAGCCGCAGATCAACCAGCTGCTGGTGGACCTGGCGCAGCAGAACCTGCGCGTGGTACGCCTCAAGGGCGGCGATCCGTTCATCTTCGGCCGCGGCGCGGAAGAACTCGAATACCTGCTCGCACGCGGCATCAACGGTCAGGTGGTTCCGGGTGTGACCGCCGCTGCTGGCTGCAGCGCCTATGCCGGGATTCCGCTGACCCACCGCGACCTGGCGCACTCCTGCCAGTTCATCACCGGCCACTTGCAAGAAGACGGCGCGCTGCAGCTGCCCTGGAGCAGCCTGGTCGAGGGCAAGCAGACGCTGGTGTTCTACATGGGCCTGGCCAGCCTCGGTGAAATCTCGCGCAACCTGATTGCCGCTGGCCTGCCGGTCGACACCCCCGCCGCGCTGATCGGCAACGGCACCCGGCCGGATCAGCAAGTGGTTCGCTGTACCCTGAAGCAACTGCCGGCGATGGCGCAGCAACAGCAGTTGAAGCCTCCGACGCTCACCGTGATCGGCCAAGTGGTGGGGCTCTTCGCCGGCACCCAGCTGGAATTTCCCGCCCGGCTCTGTGCGGAGTCACAGCCAGCCGTCACGGAGGCCTTATGCGTCTGACCCCTTTTGCTCTGCTATTGCTCTGCGGTGCCGTTCAGGCCGCACCCGACGCCGTGTCGCTGGAGCAAGCCGGTGTGCTCTACGAACAGCATTGTCAAAGCTGCCACGGGGTTAACCGTCTCGGTGGCGCCGGGCCTGCATTGCTACCCGAGAGCCTCAGCCGAATCAAACCGGATGAGGCGCGCGCGGTGATTCACGATGGTCGTCCGGCCAGCCAGATGGCGGCGTTCGGCAATCGCCTGAACAGCGCCCAGATCGACGGGCTGGTCAGCTACCTGTACCAGCCGGCCGCCACACCACCAACCTGGAGCGATACCGACATCCGCGCCAGTCATCGCATCCTCGCCGATCTGGACAGCTTGCCGAGCACACCGCAGCACGGCGCCGATCCGCTCAACCTGTTCGTCGTGGTCGAGGCCGGCAACCATCACGTGCGCGTGCTGGATGGCGATCGCTTCGAAGAGCTTGCCAATTTCCCCTCGCATTTCGCCCTGCATGGCGGGCCGAAGTTTTCCCCGGATGGTCGCTTCGTCTACTTTGCCTCACGTGACGGCTGGGTCAGCGTCTACGATCTGCACAACCTGACCATGATCGCCGAGATCCGCGCCGGGCTGAATACGCGCAATCTCGCCGTCAGTAACGATGGTCGCTGGGTGCTGGTGGGCAACTACCTGCCGGGCAATCTGGTGTTGCTCGATGCCCGCGACCTGTCGTTGGTCAAACACATCCCGACCCTGGGTGCAGACGGCACCCAATCGCGGGTCAGTGCCGTTTACACGGCCCCGCCGCGTGACAGTTTCGTGGTGGCGCTGAAGGACGTGAAGGAAGCCTGGGAACTGTCCTACGCCGGCGAGCCGGACTTCGAGCCTCGGCGCATCGAAGCCGCTGACTTCCTCGACGATTTTTCCTTCACCCCGGATTACCGCCACCTGCTCGCCACCTCGCGCAAGGCACTCGGTGGGCAGGTCATCGACCTCGACACTGGCAAGGCGGTCACCGACATTCCGTTGCCGGGCATGCCGCACCTGGGCTCCGGCATCTACTGGAAACGCAACGGTGACTGGGTATTCGCCACGCCCAACGTGAGCAAGGGGTTGATTTCCGTACTCGATCTGCAGAGCTGGAAACTGATCAAGGAAATCCCCACCGAAGGGCCGGGTTTCTTCATGCGCAGTCACCTGAACTCGCCCTATGCCTGGACCGACGTGTTCTTCGGTCCCAACAACGATGCGGTGCATCTGATCGACAAGCAGACCCTGGAGGTCGCCCACACGCTGCGCCCGATGCCGGGCAAGAACGCTGCACACGTCGAGTTCACCAACGACGGTCGTTACGCGCTGCTCAGCGTCTGGGACACCGATGGCGCACTGATCGTCTACGACGCCAGCACCCTGGAGGAGGTCAAACGCATCCCGATGAACAAGCCATCCGGCAAATACAACGTCGGCAACAAGATCGAGTTCGCCGAAGGCACTTCGCACTGACCACGCCCTCCGAGCTGCCGGCCATCGGCAGCCTCGGAGGGTAGGCTTCAGCCCACCAGAACACAGCGCGGGACACCAAACGCTGAAAAGCGATTGCATGAACGTCCGGAAGGAAGCGGAGAGCTTAAGCCAACCCCACCGCGACGGTCAGCGCCGGGGCTTCTGCACAGCTGATTCGCTTTCAACATTGATTCCAACCTGCTTTCATATCACCCCCTTTGATATGAGTGGTCTATTGCCATGGACATCGATCTCGCCCGCACCTTTCTCGAGATCATTCGTAGCGGCAGCTTCATCGCCACCGCCGAGCGGCTGCATATCACCCAAACAGCCGTGACCGCCCGGATTCGCAGTCTGGAAACACAGCTCAGCTGCCGACTTTTCGTGCGCAACCGTGCTGGCGCACGGCTGACCACTGACGGCGAGCGCTTCGTCGCCTACGCCACACAGCTGGTACAGACGTGGGAGACAGCCCGGCGCGATCTGCCGCTGCCGCGCGGTTACGACAAGGTGCTGTCGCTCGGCGCCGAGGTGAGCCTGTGCAATCCACTGATGCTCGCCTGGGTCCAGCGGCTACGCCAGGCGATGCCTGATCACGCGCTGCGCAACGAGGTGGCCAGCGGCGATGAGCTGCAAAAGCAACTCGACCTGGGCGCGCTGGATGCGGCACTGGTGCACCAACCCGAGTATTGGCCGGGGCTGCAGGTAGAGCAGTTGCTCGAGGAAAAGCTCATCCAGGTGGTGCATGCGACCAATCCGGACCCCTATCTCTATGTCGACTGGGGCCCGGCGTTTCGTCAGCAGCACGATCTTTCCCTGCCGGGTCACATGCGCGCCGCATTGTCGTTCAGCCTGGGCCCGCTGGCACTGCAATATCTTGTGCAATGCGGTGGCCGTGGTTACTTTCGCACGCGGGTGGTGCAGCGTTATCTGGATGAAGGTTTGCTCATGCGCGTCGAGCGTGCGCCGGAATTCAGCTACCCGATCTATCTGGTCTATTCACGTGCGGCACAGTCCCCGGCTCTGTTCAAAGCGCTCGAACTGCTACGCGAAGTGGCCGAAGACGACTACGACTGGTCGCGCTGGAACTACGAAATCTGAGCCGGACGAAGCCAGGCAAGACACTGGGACAACCACGACTCAGTGGCTCAGCCGTTTCATCCAGTTCTGGTAGAGCCCGGCGACCAGATCGCTCTGGGTGATCATGCCGACCAGACGCTGCTCGGCGTCTACGACAGGCAAGCAGGACATGCGACGATCCGCCAGCAGATGCACAAGATCGGCGAGATTCGCATCTTCATGCACCGACACCACCGGCGCGCTCATCACCCGCTCCACTCGCACCTCGCGACCGGACGTTAGCCGTCGAAGATTGAGCCGCGACGGGCTGGGCTCGAAATGCTGCAGGAGATCGGTCAGGGTGAGGATGCCAGGCAGCTTGCGGCTGCCCGGCTCGAGCACAGCCAGCGAATGAAGCCGGTGCCGACGCACGACGTGCCAGGCCTGACGCATCCGCGCCTCGGGATCGATCCAGTGCAACTCTCGGCACATGATGTCTGCAGCCGCGACCGTGCCCATGCTGCGACGAATGGCGTGGGTCTCGGTGCGCTTGATCAGCTCGACCAGGTCGTCGCGGGTGATGTCGACGTACTCACCGAAATCCTCCAAGGCACGGTCCACGTCATCGCTGGTGAAGCTCATGTGCTCGTCGCCCAGCGGGACCCCGCCACTCTGCTCGCCGCCGCTTGCTGCGCGAGGCTTGGGATAGCGATGGCGCGTGAGGTTGTTGTAAACCAGCGCTGCGGCGATCAGCAGCAGCGAGTTGAAGGCTACCGGGAGCAGCAGGCCATAACCCAACTCGCTGATCCCCGGCCCACCGATGGCGGCGACCATCGCCAGCGCACAGCTCGGCGGATGCATGCAGCGCAGCAGGAACAGACAGGCAATAGACAAGCACACCGCCAGCACCGCCGCCGCAAGGGTAGGCAAGGCACTCGCGCCCAGGGCGATGCCAACAGTCACGGCAACGAGATTGCCACCGACCACCGACCAGGGTTGGGCGAAGGGACTCGATGAAGCACTGAAGAGGATCAACGCCGAGGCGCCGGCTGGCGCGACGATGTGCAGCGTAACCGGGCCACCGAACAACCAGAGACCAATGGAGACCATCGGCAGCACTACCAAGCCGACGCCGACTACCGCGCGCAGCCATTCCTTGGGCCCAACGCTCAATGGCACCGGTAAAAAGGATCGCAGCCAGTCGTTGAAAGGGTCTTGCATAGGCTCGGCCTGGAAGGTGTATAGCACTCAGGCACTGCGACTAGGCTGCAGGTTCCGGCCGTTCCCACCGAGGGCTGCAATGTATGAGGCGACGGCTGATCACCACCGGCGCCTCCCGACATGGCATGGGACGCTTCAGTCGGGTAAGTGCTTCAACCAGTTCCGATAAAGCGCGGCAATCAGATCGGTCTGGGTGATCATGCCCACCAGGCGTTGCTGGTCGTCCACCACCGGGAGGCAATGCAGGCCACGGTCGGAGAGCATGAATACCAGGTCGACCATGTGGGTGTCTTCGGTCACCGAGACGACCGGCGTACTCATGATCGTGCGCAGATGGACGCCGCGCAGGAATTTCAGCTGGCCGAAATTAATCCTCGCTGACGCCGGCCGGAAGTGCTTGAGCAGATCGACCAGGGTCACGATGCCGACCAGCTCGTGGCTGTCGGGCTGCAGCACCGGCAAGGAATGCAGGCGGTGCTCGCGCAGGCTCTGCCAGGCGCGCTGGATGGTGCAGTCCGGCGTGCTCCAGTAGAGGTCCCGGGACATGATGTCGGCCGCAGTGATTTCGCCCATGCTGCGCCGCAACGCGTGCTTCTCGGTCTGCTTGATCAGTTGAGCGAGATCATCGCGCGTGATGTCCACGTACTCGCCGAAATCCACCAGGGCCCGCTCTACATCGTCTTCGCTGAAGCTCATGCGCTCGCTGGGCAAGGGGTCCTGAGTGTGATGGAGGTTACCCTTGGGTGGGCGCGGTTTCGGATAGGGGTGTCCACTGAGGTTGTTGTAGATCAGCGCAACCGTCACCAGCAGCAACGAGTTGAATGCCACCGGGTATAGCAGCTGGAACCCGTAGGCATGCAGCTCCGGGCCACCGACCACCGCCACCAGCGCCAGTGCTGCACCCGGCGGATGCAGGCAGCGCAAGCCGAACAGGCAAATGATCGCCAGCGCGCCGGCCAGGCCAGCCGCTGGCGCCACAGGCAATGGACTGGCACCCAACGCGATACCGATGGCAGCGGCCAATAGGCTGCCGACGATCACCGACCATGGCTGGGCAAAGGGGCTCGACGAGGCCACGAACAGCAACACCGCGGACGCAGCCGCCGGTGCGGCCAGTGGCAGGGCGACGGAAATCCCGAAGACCCAGGCGCTGAGCGGAATGACCAGCAGCAAAGCCAGGCCGATGCCTGTTGCGGCGCGCAGCCATTCGACGGGGCGCGCTGAAAAAGGCGTGGGCGCAAAGGATCGACACCAGTCTAAAAGGCGTTCCTGCATGGTTCCTGCTTGCGTTGAGTCGGTCGGTCCCGCCCACGTCCAAGCGTTTGGATATGGCGGGCAATGTCAGCCGATCAGAAGGAGGTCCAAGACCTCGAATAGAGGCCCCGGATCGAATCGGGCGCACATTGTCGGCGCGCCGCGGGCTCAATGCTAATGAATAGTATTGATGCGTTGCTGCAGTATTTTTGTTAACAACACTGCGAATAGGCCTGAGTCATCGATAGCAAACAGGTTAACCGGCCCATTTGGACGGCATAAGCAAAGAAAAACGGCTTACCGATGGTGCTAGCACGCTTCGCTAATAGCAGCTTTTGACTCTTTCTCATGCTCACCGATTAACGCCGCCACGATGCGCATCACTTCAAGATTCGCCTCTTCCATCTCGCTCATATGGGCAAGTGCATCTTCCAGCGCCTGTCGGCGAAACGCCTCGATGGCCTGCTGGCCCTGATCATGAACGGCCGTATGCGGGCGCTCGATCTGCTGGAAATGCTCCAGCCGGTGCATGCCGCGATTGGCCTCCCCGTAGTACCAGCGACCGAAGCGACACTCACGTTCGCTGGGCAGAACCGCCGCGTTCTGGCTGTTCGAGCCAAGCACTTGGTTATAGACGACGAACTTCAGCGACAGCTCATCGAGGTTGGCCAGTTCAATCCCGGCACGGAACGAGGAGCGCTCGATGCCGTGACGCATGTCGCCTGACAACTTGTGTAAGTGCTGCATGGCCGCCATCGCCAGTTCGGTGGTACGGCTGAACCCGTGCGCCAAGCTGCCCTGAACCTGTATATAGGCGTGAACGCTGGCGATCTCGGTCTGCACTTCGGAAATTTTCTTGACGATGTCGGCAGTGGCCAGTGCGGTCTTTTCCGCCAGCGTGCGGATTTCCCCTGCGACCACGGCGAAACCGCGGCCGGCATCACCGGCCCGCGCCGCCTCGATGGCGGCGTTGAGGGCGAGCAGGTTTGTCTGGCTGGCGATGCCGCTGATGAGATCGACGATGCCGTTGATCTGTTGCGAATGGGCCGCCAGGGCGTCGACCTGCTGCGAAGCCTGATTAAGCCCGCTTTCCATGTCGACCGCCTTGCTCTGTAGCTCGCCGAAGTGCTGCTGGTTGCTCAGCGCTGCGTTGGCGACCTGCTCGGCCTGCGTGCGGTTCTCGCCGAGCTGGCCGGTGAGGTATTCGAACGAGTCGCCCAGATGCCCCACCGAATGGCTGAAACGCACCAGATTGCCGGCAACGCCTCGATAATAGTCCAGCTGACGTTGCCCGTTGGCGCCAGCGGCGCTGGCAGCGGCTGCCTGCGCCTCCAGCACGGCGATACGCGCGGCTTGCTCCGCGCAGGTTTGCTGCAACTGGTCACGCTCCTGCTGCAGTTCAAGGGCGGCTCGTTTCCATCTGAAAAACATTGTCTGCCTCGCAGTTAAGTAAGCGTGTAACCGTTGTCGACCACCCAATCCTGGCCGTAGACGCCACGTGCTCCTTGCGAGAGCTGGAACAGGATGACGTTGGCCACCGCAGCGGACTCAAGGAAATGTCCGGGCAGTAAACGCTGGGTGACACCTTCGGCTACCTGCTCCAGCTGTTCATCGGCCAGTCCCAGCGTGCCCCAGATCGCGGTAGCGGTTGGCCCTGGCGAGACCACGTTGATACGCAGGTTCAGCGGTGCAAACTCCACTGCCAGGGTGCGAGCGTGGGCGACCAGTGCGGCTTTACTGGCGATATAGGCAGCCAGCCCCGGGAAGGTACTGCGCGTGAGGAAGGTGCCGACGAACACCACCGATGCCGGTTTGGCCAGCTCGCCGCGCAGCGCCGCCAGCGTGTTCAGCGCACCAGCGCCGTTTACTGCCCATTGGCGGTCGAAGCAGGCCACGTCGAGGCTGTCGCCCAGCTCGGCGATGCCGGCGTTCGGCACCAGATAGTCCACCGGACCGAGCTCCGCGGCTCGACGCGCCAGCAGTTGCAGGTCATCGGCTGAGGTCACATCGCCCGCGATCCAGTACAGGTGCTCCGGGTAGATTTCGACCAGCTGTGCCAAACCGCCCAGACTACGCGACATCGCCAGCACCCGCGCGCCGCGCTGCAGCAATGCAGTACACAGCGCCAGCCCGATCCCCGAGCTGGCACCGGTAACGACGGCCAGGCGTTCATAGAATTCATTTTTCATCATCATCTCCGATGCCGGCGCTCGCCGAGCCGCAGGCTGCCCGTCCCGGAATAGGCAGGCAGCATTTTTCGTTAGGGTGAAGCGGAATAAGTGGTTTGCTCAGCGACTAGCCCGGATGGCCATCGACCCGCGCAGCCACCAGCATTGGCGCATAGCGCCAGACATATAAGGCGAAAGCCAGAGCCCAGCAGACCGCCGCGAGCCACAGCCCGAGCAATGGCCATTCGGTGATTAGAAACACCCGTGAAGCCGCGCCCAGGTTGAACAGCACGAAGGCACCGACGATGCCAGGCGGCAACTGCAACGGTCGCCCGGTATGGCCGAGCGTGACGCGAGCAATCATCGCCAGGATCAAGCCGCTCATGGAGCCGACCGACAGCGCGTGCAGCGCTGAACTGGAGCTTTCCAGCAAGCCGAAATTCCACAGCGCCAAGCCGGTTGCCGCGACCACCAGCCAGAGCATGGCCAGGTGCAGCGACCACAGCAGCGGCACGCGCCAGATACCGGCGTCGTACCAGCGTGCCAGCCGCAAGAGGTGCCCCATGGCGATGGCGAGAAACAGCACGCCAAGCGCGACATGTTGTTGCAGCGCAACACTGACCGCGTAGAGCACGGCAATCAGACCGGTTCCTACCAGCAGTGCCACGTCCAGCCACAGCCATGGTTTGACCGCTTCGGTGCGGCCGAGACCACGCTGGGTAAAGAAGGGAATCACCCGCCCGCCGATAATGGCCATCAGCGCCGCCACCAGCCATAGCCCAGCGAGTACGCCCTGGCGCTGCAAGCCGTCGTCGCCCAGCGCCACGCCGCAAAGTACCAGTACATCGGCGCCAATCATGAGGCTGAGGACAGCGATGATCGGGTAGTTGCGCTTCTGCCTGACCACCCAGAGCATGCGCCCCATCAGCACGGCCACACCCAGCATGAACAGCAGGTCCAGCGGAATCAGCAAGGCCACCGGCAACCCGAACAGCCAGCCGAGGCGTGCCAGCAGCCAGACCACGGCCAGCGCCATCAACTTGTTGCCGGATACACCAGGCTGGCCGGTCCAGGTCTGCCCCGCCGTCAGCAAGAAACCGGCAACAATCGCCATGGCGAAACCGAACAGCATTTCGTGACGGTGCCAGGCCAACCAGCCGCCGGTTGGCTGAAAGCCCGGCCACAAACCTGTCCACGCGGCAATCCACAAAGGAATCGCCAGCATCGCGAAGATGCTGCCACCGAGGAAAAACGGGCGAAAGGCGAGCCGCCACATGGGCGGAATACTCAAGGCTTTCCGCCGATCGATAACTTGCACAAAGGCCTCCTGAGCTTTTTCGTCTCTGCCGGGGAGAAGATCCCTCCGGTCAGAACAGTGATCGCTCCGGAACCACGGAGCCATGCCTACTTTTTACAGGTTAGAGGGCTCTGGCAGACTTGATTGCAATCATCTTTTTTTCGAGGGAGCGCGGCTGCGGTCGCCGGCGGGTGTGGGTGCGCTCAGGAGTCGGGCAGCACGAACCGGTACGAACGACCAATGGCAAGTTCGGATTCTGTACCGCCCGGCGGCCGGTAGAGTGGGCCACGCCCTACCGATCCACCGAACCGGAGCCTGGTGGCTGTAAAACGCGACATCCACCCTACGGACGCGGAGTTGCGAGGGAGGTGGAGCTATTTAGCCTCGTGCTTGACCGCTTCGACCGATGCAGCGTTGTCACCATCGCTCATGGATTTGCGGAAGCCACTGATGGCGCCGCCGAGATCGGAGCCCAGGCCGCGCAGGCGCTTGGTGCCGAACAGCATGACCACGATCAGCAGTACGATCATGAGTTGCCAGATGCTGATGCCCATCATTTCAAATACCTCATCGAGTTGTTGGTTTGCGGCCTAGTGACCGGCGTGAGCCTGTTGATGGCCGGGCATGTCGTGCGACATGCCGGACGATTGCTGGAGCACCGATTGATCGATGTCCTCGAAGCGCAGCACCCGGCCACCGTGCATGGCTGCCAGCGACTTGGCCGCGGACTCGTCAGAGAAGGTTGCCAGCACCACACCCATAGCGCCCTTGAGCGACGTACCCGCGACGTAGTAGGCGCTGGTGGCATCAATCAGGTATTGGTCATCCGGATTCTCCCAGGTGGAGCGGCCCATGTCGTGCACGTAGAGCTTGGCGTTGAGCATGCGATTCTCCGGCTGCAGCCACCAGCCGAGCATCTCCGCGGTGGAGCAAAACTTCCGCACCCCGCCCTTTTCCACCGCCTGCCCCTTGGGCCCCGGGAAATCGCTGATCACCATGCCGCAGACATGGCATTCGTCGCTGCTGTGAAAAGCGACGGGCTCAAGCAGTTGCTCGCTCTGCTCGGCCTCGTTACAAGCTGCCAGGCCCAGCATCAGTGCAGCGGTAACCAGCATGCGTGACGCTCTATTTAGCGTATTCATCATTACAGTTTCCTTTTCCATGGTCATGCGGGACGACGGCGGAAGACACCGTAGGCCAGCAGCAGTGAAGCACCCACCCAGAGCAACAGGCACAACCAGAGCGCCGCGCCCGGCACGGGTAGATCCCCACCCAGCGCCAGTACACCCATGGCATTGCCGCCTTCGAAGCCGGACAGATTGATCAAACGGTAGATATCGGCCGGGTTGAGCAGCAACAGCCAGGGCAGCGCGTCAGGGCTGAAGCTACCTTCGCTGAGTACCAGCAGCGCCAGCAGGACCAGATCGAACACCAGCACGAAGAGAAACCACACCCCAAGCGCCAATCCCGCTGCGCTGGATTTCTCGCTGACTTTGCTGCTCAGCACATAGGCCAGGGCGAGAAACACCCAACCGAGGAGCGTCGAGGAGATCATGAAGCGGCCGAAGGCCCAGAGCAGCAGGCCGATCTCGATATTTTCCACCAGCGCGGCGATGGCCAGCATGGCGCAGCCGAAGCCGATCAGCACTGCCAGTGCCAGGATCAGCCCGTGGCCGACGAACTTGCCCAGCAGGATCTGTCCGCGCCCCAGCGGATAGGTAAGTAGAAGCATCAGGGTGCCGCCCTCGTCCTCGCCAACAATGGCGTCGTAGGCCAGCAACAGTGCGATCAGCGGCATCAGAAAGGTCGCCAGGCTCGCCAAGCTGGCGATGGTCGCCGGAATCGAGGTAAAGCCGAGCTGACCGGATGCTGCCGCGCCGAGCCAGGCGATACCCACCGCCAGCACCGCGAACAGCAGGCTGATGGCCAGTAACCAGCGGTTGCGCAAACCGTCGCTGAATTCCTTGCGGGCAATGTTCCAGATCTGGTTCATAGCGTGCCCTCCGCCGTGCGCACATCGCCGGCGCGTTGCATGTAGTAGCGATACAGGTCCTCCAGCGACGGCTGGTGGATCTCGATGTCATCCGGCTCGCCCTCACCAAGCAACTCGCGCAACAGCGGCAGCTTGTGGCCGTTGATTGCGCTGACTTCGACGCTGCGCTCACCCAGCGAGCGGGCGCTATGACCAGCGGCGTCCCAACGCTGCAACCAGCCGGCGCTGTCGCCGATACCACTGGCGCGAATGCGCACCGGCAGCCCTGCCTCGACGCGCAGCTGCGCCAGGCTGCCGACAGCCTGCAGTTGGCCCTTGGCGAGAATCGCCGCCCGGTTGATATGCGCCTCGACGCCGGGTAGCACATGCGAGCAGAGGATCACGCTGGTGCCGCGCTGGCGCATGCGGTCGATTAACTGGTAGAGATCGCCGGTGGCGATGGGGTCCAGCCCGACGGTGGGCTCATCCAGCAGCAGCAGGCGTGGCTCGCCCAGCAGCGCTTGCGCCAGGCCGAGGCGCTGGCGCATCCCTTTGGAATAGGTCTTCACTCGGCGCTCAGCTGCGTGGGACAAACCGACCTGCTCCAGCAATTCGTCGACCTGCGCCAGTGACGCGCCTTTCAGCCGGGCAAAATGGCGCAACGTCTCGCGACCACTGAGCTGCGGATAGAACGTTACGTTTTCCGGCAGGTAACCCAGTTGGCGACGGACCTCGGGATCATGCGGTGCCCGACCGAGCACACGCACCTGCCCTTCGCTAGGCGAAAGCAGGCCGAGGATCAACTTCATGCTGGTGGTCTTGCCGGCGCCATTGTGGCCGAACAGACCCAACACCTCGCCCTCGCCGAGGGTCAGATTCAGATCATGCAGCACGGTCATGCTGCCGTAACGCTGGTTCACGCCCTGGATGTCTACCGCGCTCATGGCGTTGGCTCCTGCGTTTTGCTAATCAATAGTTCGGTTGGCGGCTTCATCAGCGGATGGCTGTCCTGCACGCCGGGCGACTTGATGACCGGGAAGGCGCGCTGAACCCAGCGCAACACTTCGATACTCGGGCTGTTCATCAGCAATCGCACCTGCGGATAAAGCCACAGCAGGCGGTCGACGTTGTCGTTGGGCTCGTAAGCCACGTCACCCAACCCGTCGCTGTTACGGTCCCAGCCGAGGTAGTCGCTCCAGTAGTTTCCACGGCCGTCGATGGACCATTCCTGCGTGCGGGTGGCCACGTACTTGACCTGCTGCTGGTTGCCGATGAAGGCGTTGCCAGAGATGCGATTGTCTTCCGAACCAGCAGTCAGGTGGATGCCCAGCGCGCTTTTCTCGAAGCGGTTGCCTTCGATGGTATTGAACAATGAGTTGTAGATGAACAGTGCCTTGCCCTCGGCACCCGAGATCATGCTGTCGCCGGTCGAGCCGCTGCGCACGTTGCTGACGACGTTGTCGCGGATGGTCGAATAGGTGATGTAGTTCATCAGGATGCCGTAGTTCTCATCCTCCTCGGAGCGGTTGCCGATAACCTCCAGCTTGCGGCTCTGCATCAGTGCATAACCGGTACGGGTGCGACGGGTGATATTGCCGATTACGCTGTTGTCGTTGGCAAACATGTAGTGCACGCCGTAACGCAGATCCTCCAGCACGTTACCTTCGATATGGTTGCCGTTGGAGGTATCGATATAGATGCCGTCACGGGTGTTGCGCACCTGATTATCGATGATCCGCGCACCGCTTACCGCGTACAGATGGATACCGTTGCCACGGTCCTGGGAGCGTACGTTCGGGTCACCTTCGATGACGTTGTCCAGCAGGCTGACATCTTTCGAGCCGTCGACCCAGACGCCAAAGCCCGGCCCACGCAGCTGGTTGTTGCGGATGACGACACGCTGCGCCTTCGGCTGGATGAAGATGGCCGCGTTCATTTCGGTGAGATCGCGTCCCCAATCGAGCAAGGTGCAGCCTTCAACGGTTACATCCGACGCCTCGATCAGCAGCCCGTTGCCCTCGCCTCCTGCCTGCAACACCGCGCCGGGCTCGCAATGCAGCTCCATGGACTGGTCGATGCTGAACTGACCGGTGTATTCACCGGCCGGCAGGCGCCAGCGGTTTTGCCCTTGCGCCTCGAGCGGCAAGGTGGTGATAGGTTGCGGTGCCGCCTGAGCCACACCGCCGAATAGAGCCAGCAGCAGTGCTGCCAGCGGTTGAAGCCTCGATGTCGCCTGAGACCTGAGCACTACGTTGTTCCTCTTCAGCTTCCAGGCAGGTGAAAAGGCGGGAGCGATCGCTCCCGCCCGATCCGGTTACGCCGGCTCGACCAGCATACGGCCGACCATTTCCATGTGCAGCGCGTGGCAGAACCAGCTGCAGTAGTACCAATGCAGGCCGGGCTTGTCGGCCGTAAAGGTAATGGAAGAGGTCTGCTGCGGGCTGATTTCCATGCTCGCGCCGTGGTTGGTCATGACGAAACCGTGGGACACGTCCTCGATCTGGTCGATGTTGGTGATGGTCACGGTGACCTCATCGCCCTGCTTGACGGTGAACTCGGTCATGCCATAGGTCGGTGCCATGGAGGTCATGTACACCCGCACCTTCTTGCCATCGCGGATGACCTTGTTGTCGGTCTCCAGCTTGACGCCGTCTTTCTTCGCCATCTCAACGGTCGGCGCGAAGAACGGATCGTTACGGTCCCAGATTTTCTTCGGCTTGATCTGGTCACGGCGAGCCAGGATGCAGTCGTGCGGTTCGGCATAAGTCGGGCCGTCATGCACCAGCTTCATTTCTTCGCCAGAAATATCGATCAGCTGGTCGTTCTCCGGGTGTAGCGGGCCGGTCGGCAGGAAGCGGTCCTTGGAGAATTTGCACAGCGCCACCAGCCACTTGCCATCGGCTTCGCTGGTTTCGGTCAACGAGGCGTGGATGTGGCCCGGCTGGTACTGCACGTCGAGCTTCTGCCTGATGTAGTTGACCTTCTCGCCCTTGTAGGCGCGCACCGCGTCGGCCATGTTCCACTTCACCACCTGGCTGTCGATAAACAGCGTGGTGTAGGCGTTGCCACGACCGTCAAAGGTGGTGTGCAGCGGGCCGAGGCCAAGTTCGGGCTCGCCAGCGACAACATCGCGCGGGTCCTTCAGCTTGCCGTCGAACAGATCGTCGAGCTTGGCGATTTCGATCATGGTGACGGTAGGCGACAGCTTGCCGGCGGCGATGAAATACTTGCCATCGGACGAGGTGTTGCAGCCGTGCGGGTTCTTCGGCACCGGGATGTAACGCGTGAATTCGGAGCCGGCACGGCCGTCGATCACTGGAACCTTGGAATCGCCGATCGTGCTGAACTTGCCGGCTTTGACGGCCGCTTCGATGCGCGGGATGTTGTAGACCACCACCCAGTCGCGCTCGTTGCGCATCATGCCGCCCAGGTCGTAGGCCTTCTCCGAGTTGTAGCAGGTGGAGGCGGCGTACTTGCCGGTGTAGTCGGCGTCGGTGTTGTCCAGGTTGCCATCGACGATGACCTGGAAAGCCATCTCCATAGTCTCGGCATCGATGACGTTGAACATCGTGTAGGCGTTCTCAGCCTGCAGATCGTACGAGCTGCCGTCGTTTGGATGCGGGATGACGAATTCGGCGTTGGCGAACACGTACTTGGTGTGCGGCACCTTCTGCAAGCGCAGGCCGTGAATGGCCTGGACGTTCGGCACGGTGAGCATCTTGTCGCACTTCATGATGTCCAGACGGATACGCGCGACGCGGCTGTTGGCCTTGTCGTTGATGAACAGGTACTTGCCGTCGTACTTGCCATCGGTCATCGAGATGTGCGGATGGTGGCAGTCGCCGTTCAGGAACTTGGCGCTCTCGCCCATGATGTGCTTGCTTTCGTTGGTCAGCCCCCAGCCTGTGGCGGAGTCGACGTTGAACACCGGGATACGCATCAGCTCGCGCATCGATGGCACGCCTACCACGCGCACTTCGCCCTGGTGACCACCGCTCCAGAAGCCGTAGTAGTCATCCAGTTCGCCCGGTGCGATGTGAATCTTCTGCTGCGCGTCCTTGACCGCTGCGGCCCAGGTTTCGCGGCTCATTACCGCACCGCCGAAGGCGGTTGCTGCAACGGCGGCGCCGGTCAGGGCACTGGCGCCCAGGAAGCCGCGACGGCTTAATCCGTTCTTTTCCAGCGTTTCGGGGAGGTTCTTGCTCTTGTCGCTCATGGGGGTATTGCTCCTTAGCGTGTACAGACAGGTCAAACGATCGATTGTGAGCGCTCGTGATCAGGCGCTCTGCGGGTCTACCACTTGCACTACAGGGATCAGCGTTGGGCCAGACGGGGCTTTCTTGCCGCGTTTACTGCGCTTGTTCTTCACGATCAGCGGCGGGCACTTGTTGTCGTTGTGATAAGTCATCTGGCAATCGAGGCAGTAGTGGCACTCGTTGTGATTGATGTGTCCGTCCGGGTGAATCGCCTGGACTTCGCATTCGTTGGCGCAAACCTGACACGGGTTGCCGCACTCCTTGCGCCGCTTGAGCCAGTCGAACAGGCGGAAGCGGCCAGTGATCGCCAGGCCCGCGCCCAGCGGGCAGACGTAACGGCAGTACACCTTGCGGGTGAAGATATTGATGACCAGCAGCACCACGGCGTAGGCAACGAACCACCATTGGCGATCGAACCTGAGGGTGATGGCGGTCTTGAAGGGCTCAACCTCGGCGGCCTTCTCGGCCATCATCATCGACTCGAGGGAAATGCCGAACAGCACCAGCAGGACGATGTACTTGATCGCCCAGAGCCGTTCGTGGACCGCGAAAGGCACATCGAACTGACGAATCTTGAGTTTGCGCGCGGCCTCGTTGATCAGCTCCTGCAAGGCACCGAACGGGCACAGCCAGCCGCAGAACACGCCGCGTCCCCAGAGCAGGACGCTCGCCGCGGTAAAGGTCCAGAGGATGAAGATCACCGGATCGGTCAGGAACAGCTCCCAACGGAAGTCCTGCACCAGCGCATGCACGAAGGTCAGCACGTTGACCACCGACAGTTGCCCCAAGGCATACCAGCCAATGAACACGACGGTGAAAATCAGGTAGCCGTGGCGCAGCTTTTTCAGGAAGTTGGGGTGCTGGGTGAGCTTGTCCTGCATGAACAGAATGACAGTCAGCAGAAGCAGCGCAGCCAGGATCACGCCAATCTGAAAGCTCTGCTGATACCAGATGTTCACCCACATCGGCCGGTTGGCTTCCTCGATGGCGGCCAGCTCGTCAGCGGTCGGTTGCGGTCGCTCGATGTATTGCTCAGGCATCTGATAAGGCAATTCGAAGCTGGTGAACATGCCGCTGACCGGGCCGGTCTGGCGGCGCACCAACAGTTCCAGGGTCCAGGGTGAACCAGGGTCGAACGCGGCGTGCTCACGAATAATGAACACCGCCATTTCGCTGAAATCCGGCATGCCTTCGGCGTATACGTCGTCGAGCCGCTGGAAGTCCATGTCGCGGAAGCTGATCACGTTGCCGAACTGGCGCAGCTGCACCCGATCGAAGATGCCACCGCGCACATAGCCCGAGCCCTTGAACGAGTACTCGCCACTGCCCATGACCGCGACGGCGTGCTCGCCCGGCTTGAGCTCCTTCATCAGATCGGCGAAGTGTGTATCGCCGAGCAGCGCCCGGCCGATGGTTGGCGGGTTCAGGTGAGTGGCGTAGAGATCGATGAAGGTCTCGTCGACCTCCTCCGGCGCGGCCTCGTCGACACCTTCGGCTTCGGTGCCTTTGAACGCCTGATCGATGTCGCCCTTGGTCAGGTGGAGGCGACGGATCGCGCCGTTGCCGGTCAGCTCGCTCCAGGTCGCGGGCTCGTAGAAATCCTCGCGAACGGTGGCCGGCTTTTGCGTCGCACCGGCCTTCTCTTCCACCAGCCCGAGCGACACGGCAACGTCGTGGGCTGCGCGCATGACGATTTCATTGACCACCATGACCGTAACGGTGGCACCGGTGACCGCATCGATGGTGACCGCATTCTTGTCCTTGGACCGGCCGACCACGACCCGTTGATCGACCTTGATGCCGCGGTACTTGGCGTTGAACGCGTGCAACTCTTCTTCAGGGATACCGATGAGCAGGATCGGCTCATGGTGCTCGAGTACGTACGCATCGACGATCACGCCCTGCGGGTCGAGCAGCACCTGCATGTTGATCGGCTTGCCGGAGTAAGCCGGAATATCCACCACATTGATGGACTGGAAGGCGTAGCCCAGTACTTCGTCGCCTTGGGTGATCGTGCGGACCTGGTACTCGCCTTCGGCAGCCGAAACGCTGGCGTCCGGGAAGAACTGTTCGATGCGCTGTTGCTCGACGTCGTATTCCTTGGCATGAGCGAACGTGCTGAACATCAGCGCCATCAGCAGGGCGAAGCCGAGCCCCCATGCGCCTCTAGTGCCAGCTGCGAGAGAGAGAACGGACTTCATAAGCTACCTACCTAATGCTGCGAATATGGGCCGATAGTAGGCGCGCGCGACCACCGCGTCACTTGACGTTTATCAAGATCGATCCGGTAAGGCTGATTGCATTGAGCCACGTCAATCCGATGGTTGGCTGCGACAACAATCGGACGACCGCCATCGGGTTAATACAGGTGCCGCAAAGTCTAGAACAGACCGAAGCGCCAAATGTGCCGCTGGTCGATTTACCCGCGGTATGAACCCTGCGGCGTGCCGCGCCGGCCGACTCTGGCGGCCCACACACGCTTCGGTCTTGATACATTTCGGTGCGCTGGGGCGTAGCGTGGATCGCACTGCACTGGTCCACAAAATAGGCCCCGGCGGTTTCAGAAATCGACGACCCCTCTAGGCATTGCGCCCAGGCGGCGTCAGGTAGGCGGCCGTTGCGCCACGATTGGCTTCGCTGGCCTTGATTTCCATCCGGGCGATGCTGCGCAGATGCACCTGGTCGGGGCCATCGGCGAAGCGCAGGGCCCGCCCGCCGGTCCACATGTCTGCCAGCGGCGTATCGGGCGTCAGGCCCATTGCGCCGTAGACCTGCATGGCGCGATCAGCGACGTTGGTCAGCATTCGGGGCACCAGCGCCTTGATCATGGAGATCTCCTTGCGCGCCGCCTTGGCACCGACCTCGTCGATCATCCAGGCGGTCTTCAGCACCAGCAGCCGCGCCTGTTCGATTTCGATGCGGGACTCGGCAATCCAGTCGCCAACATTCGAATACTGCTGCAGGTATTTGCCGAACGCCTTGCGCTCCTGGCAGCGCTCGACCATCAGTTCCAGCGCCAGCTCGGCCATGCCGATCGAGCGCATGCAGTGGTGGATTCGCCCCGGCCCAAGGCGGGCCTGGGCCATCATGAAGCCCTCGCCTTCCTTACCCAGCAAATTGCCTGCCGGCACCCGCACATTACGCAGAACCAGCTCGCTGTGGCCTTCCGGTGCCAGGTGATTCATCACCGGAATATTGCGTACCAGCTCGACACCGGGCGTGTCGAACGGCACCAGAATCATGCTCTGCTGCTGGTGGGTCTCTGCAGCCGGGTCGGTCTTGCCCATGACGATCAGCAGCTTGCAGTTGGGGTGCGAGGCGTTGGTGATAAACCACTTGCGCCCGTTGATCACGTAATCGTCGCCATCGCGCCGGATCAGCGTCTGGATATTGGTGGCATCGGAGGACGGCACGTCCGGTTCGGTCATGGCGAAGGCCGAGCGGATCTCGCCGTCAAGCAAGGGATTCAACCAGCGCTGGCGCTGCTCCGGCGTGGCGAACATGTGCAGCAGCTCCATGTTCCCGGTATCCGGCGCATTGCAGTTGAACACCTCCGACGCCCAGTGCACGCGCCCCATGATCTCGGCAAGCGGCGCGTACTCCAGATTGCTCAGCCCCATGCCCGGCTCATCCTCGCCGAGCGAGGGCAGGAACAGGTTCCACAGCCCTTCCGAACGCGCCAGCGCCTTGAGATCCTCCATGAACGAAACCGGATAGACCCCGGCCGCAACCTCCATATGCCAGGCGCCGATACGCGGCACGATGTACTGATCCATGAACGCGAGAAGCTGCTGACGCAGCGCTTCGACACGTGGGCTATAGGCGAAATGCATCGGACACCTCGAAGGTCAGACGGGTCGGGAATGCACTCACCATAGGCGCGGTAAGGCAGAAAAAGAACAAGTCTAAAGCAGCTGAATCAGTCGCCAATCACGGCGGCTGATAGCGCGACGGGGTTGACCGAGGTCATCGCCCGCAAGGCGCCAATGCACTAGCGCTGCCCTTACCAGCGCAGATAGAACATCCCCTTGGCCAGCAACACGATGCCCACCATCTGCGCGAAGATCGCCCAGTGGATGCGCCGATAGCGGGTCGGCGTCATGCGCCCGCTGCGCAGCAGCATGGCGACCATACCAAAGGTGAAAAAGACCCCGACCGCCAGCAGAATCTTCAGTGACAGCAAGGTCGCAAAGCTGCTGGCGAATGGGTCGGCCAATGCCTGGCGGTGATACCAGGCCAGCCCGATACCCGCGCCGTAGACGAACAGTACGACCCAGTGCAGCACCACCCGCAAGCGCGCGCCGACCGCCTTGTCGACCCTTTGCATCAGTTCCGGCTCGATTTGCTGGCGCACGCGGCTGAGCACCGCGACCTCGACGAACAATGTGCCGATAAAGAAGATCGCCGCCAGCAGATGGATGACATGCAACAGGGAATAGCTCATCACGGCTCCTTCGGTTGTGGTGCCGCCCAGCCTAGCAAAGCCACAAGCGCCGCAGAACAGCGCTCAGCGATTCAGCTCGCAGGTTGTCACCCTTAGCGTTGCACCTGCTGCCCGACGACCAGGCTGTTGTTCGACGTGCGCAGTCGCGATCGGCTTCCATCGTCTTTCTCGATCACGTAGAGGGTTTGCTCCAGACCGGCCGCTTCCTGCACCTCCTGCCCGGCCAGGTAACCCAAACCGCCACCGATCAGCGCACCGATAGGGCCGCCGGCAACCGCTCCCAGCATAAGCCCGCTAAGCCCACCGAAACCGCCACCGACGACGCGATCCTCACGTGCCGATACCACCTCATCGGCGCTGGCCAGCGAGCTGGCGAACAGGGTTGCGCAGGTAACCAAAGCGACTAGATTCTTCATACGATGCTCCGCTGTGTATTGTGTTGTCACCTGTGTACAGTCATAAAGCGTGCCGCTTTTAATTGCCTTCATATTCAATGAGTTAAAGTCATAAGCGTATTTTCCACCCTGAACATACGGGTCATTTATACCCGTCAAAGAGTATTTTTAACCCAGCACTAAAACCGCCTCTCAGCATGGAGACCATTGCAATGATCCGCTGCAAACGCGCCTACGAGCCGCCAGCACTCGATGACGGCCATCGGGTGCTGGTCGATCGTCTATGGCCTCGCAACCAGCGCAAGGAAACGCTGGCACTCGATGACTGGTGCAAGGCGCTGGCGCCCTCCAACGAACTGCGCCGCGCGTTCAAATCCGGCAAGCTGGCGTTCGAGCGTTTTCGAGAGGATTACCGACGGGAACTGGCGGGCCATCCCGAGCACTGGTGGCCGCTGCTGGATATTGCGGCAAGCGGCCAGCTAACGCTCGTCTACGCCGCGCGCGACGAGCAGCAGAACAACGCGCAGGTGTTGGCCGAATGGCTGGAAGAGGAGTTGGAGCGGCGCGACAGGCCAAGCTCGCCGACCTGCTATGCCGGCGAGCGAATGTGACGATCAGCGCTTGCGGTTGACCGTTAGTGCGGCGCGGATCACGTCGGCACCGATCTCGTTTTCGTAGGACTGCCAGACCGGCATCATTTTTTCGCGCCAGGCTTGGCGCTGCTCGGCGGTCAGCACGATCAGCTTGCTGCTGCCGCTGGCGAGGATTCGGTCGCGGTCGCGCTGGTTCAGCGCTGCGGCTTCCCGGTTCACCACCTGGGTCACTTCGAGAATGATGCCCTCGAGCTCGGAGCGCACAGCAAAGGGCATGCTCATCCAGAACTTCGAGCTGGTCACCAGCATGTAGTTGAGCACCCCGTGGTTGCTCTCGGTGATGAACGGCTGAACCTTGTGCATGTTCTGGCTGGCAATGTTCGACCAAGGGTTTTCCGCGCCCTGGACCACACCCGCCTGCAACGACTTGTATACCTCGGCGAAGGGCAGCACTACCGGCTTTGCCCCTACCGCGCTGAACTGTGCTTCAAGCACCGAGGAGGGTTGCACGCGAAACGCCAATCCGGCGGCATCTGCAGGCATACGCAGTGCCGTAGTAGCGGAAAGTTGCTTAAGGCCGTTGTTCCAGTACGCCAGGCCATAGATGCCGGAGTCGGCCATCGAGCGTAGCAATTCACGGCTCATTTCGCGCTTCTGGAAGCGCTGAACGGCCGCGTCGTCATCGAACAGGAAGGGCAGATCGAAGACCTGCAGCTTCTTCGTGTACTTGCCGAACTTCGACAGCGAAGGCGCGAGGATCTGCACCTCGTTGTTCAGCAGCGCCTGCATCTCGTCGGCATCACCGACCAGTGTCGAGTTCGGGTAGACCTCAACCTTTACCTTGCCGCCCAAGCGCTCATGCACCAGTTTCTGGAACAACAATGCCCCTTTACCCTTGGGCGTGTCGTCCGCTACCACGTGGGCGAACTTGATGACGAACGGCTCGCCTTCGGCCGCCATGACCGACGCACTCAACCCAGACAGGACTGCAACTACCGCAGCAACGCAAAACTTGAACATCTGACCCCCAACGGAAATAGCCCGAATCGACGCCTTGTGAGCACCGTTCGAGTGGTTAATCGACAACGATAAGGCCTGACTCACGCAGCGGCGTGGTCGGTTCGCTTTCTTCAACTCGAGTTGGCCAGATCATCTCGACTGCGGCGGTCGGCGGCTGGCCTTTATTGGAATGCGGCTGGCGAAAAGCAGGGCGCTAGGGCCGTTACCAACCGAGCGGAAGTCTTCGCGATCACCGGGCGTGGCACAAGGCCAGAAAGTCCAACCAGCTCTCAAAACGACACATTGGTTGAGCGCGCAGTGAGTGCGCGCTCGGCAGGAGTCAGCTGAAGCACCAGCGCCCATACGGCGCCGGAACAGGCCCGCACTAGCGGCGGTTGACCGTCAGCGCCGCACGCATGACGTCGGCGCCGATCTGCGACTCGAAGGATTTCCATACCGGCTGCATCTTGGTGCGCCAGGCCTGGCGCTGCTCGGCGGTGAGCGTAACGAGCGTACTGCTGCCGCTGGCCAGGATGCGTTCACGCTCGCGCTGATTGATTGCAGCAGCCTCTGCATTCACCGTCTGGGTCACCTCGAGCAGGATGTTTTCCAGCTCGGAACGCACCGCGAATGGAATGCTGGTCCAGAAGGCGGAGTTGGTCACCAGCATGTAGTTGAGCACGCCATGGTTGGTTTCGGTGACATAGCTCTGCTTTACCCCGGCGTTCTGCCCACGCATGTTCGACCAGGGGCCTTCGGTGCCTTGCACCGTGCCGCTCTGCATGGCTTTCGCCACGTCGGAAAAGGGTAGCCGGATGGCCTTGGCATCTACTGCCGCGAACTGCGCTTCGAGTACCGATGACGGCTGAATGCGAAACGCCAGACCCGCCGCGTCCGTCGGACTGCGCAATGGCTGGCTGGCCGACAACTGCTTGAGACCGTTATTCCAATAGGCCAGACCGTAGATCCCGCGGCCGGCCATCGAGCGCAGCAGCTCGCGACTCATCTCGCGCTTCTGGAAGCGCGCCACCGCCGCCTCGTCGTCGTCGAACAGGAACGGCAGATCGAAGACCTCCAGCTTCGGCGAGTACTCGGTGAACTTGGACAGCGACGGCGCCAGCATCTGCACCTTGTTATCCAGCAATGCCTGCATCTCATCGGCGTCGCCAACCAGCGTCGAGTTCGGATACACCTCGACCTCCACCGCACCGGCGAGCCGCTCGCGAACCAGTTTCTGGAACAGCAAGGCGCCCTTGCCCTTTGGCGTGTCGTCCGCGGCGACATGGGCAAACTTGATCACGATGGGTTGCGCGGCGCTGGCCGCCACCGGTGCGAACAACAGGTACAGCGCCACACAAGGCGCAACGAAAAACGATCTGAACAATTTGACCCCCACGGGAAATGAGCTCGACGCGACGCCTCGTGAGCACCGTGCGAGTGATGTATTGCAGTTCGATATGCTCAGGTGCTGCCTGGTAAGGCGCGCCTGAAGACGTACAGCGGGGTGACCAGAGCACCACGACGAATCGAAGGCTGGCCTTTATTGGAATGGCGGTGACCGGCCAGTACGGATTGAATCCAGCCAGTCACCAAGCGGCGCATTTTTCGCCACCAGAGGCTCTAGCACAAGGGTTTAACGTCGAACCAGCTCTCAAAACAGAACATTGCACTCATCGGAATATGCGAACTTTCGAACCGCCCCTCACTTCTACTGGCAACATCTTGGCCACTGCGATCTGCCATGAACGACGAATCGACCCCACCGCCGCCACACCCCGCGCCAATCGACTGCCTGATTGTGGGTGGCGGGCCGGGCGGATTGACTGCAGCGCTCTATCTCGCACGCTTTCGCCGTAGCTGCATGGTCGTGGACGCCGGTTCCAGCCGCGCGTCGTGGATACCGCGATCGCATAACTACCCAGGTTTCCCGCCGGGGATCAGCGGCAATGATCTGCTGGCTCGCCTACGGGAACAGGCCAGGGGCTATGGCGCGCGACTCGAGCATGGTCGGGTCGAACATATCGAACCCCATGTCGATGGCTTCAGCGTGCGCTACAGCGACAAGCACTGCGTGACCCGCCGGATCATCCTGGCCACCGGCATTGAAGACACCCTGCCGGACATGCCCGATGTCGAGCAGGCAATCGGCGAAGGCAAGGTGCGCTTGTGCGCGATATGCGACGGTTATGAGGTCAACGGTGACAACGTCGCGGTCTACGGCGAGGCGGAATGCGCCATTGGCCATGCGGTGTTTCTGCGCACCTTCAGTGACCAGGTCACGGTGGTCGTCCATGGCGAGCCCAATGCCTGCGACCAGGCCATCGCACTGGCCGAGCACTATGGTATTCGGGTGATCAGTGATCGAGTCGAGTCCCTGCACCCCTGCGAAACCGGCATCGAACTGCTGACCTGCGGTGGTGACCGGCATCATTTCGACTTCATTTATCCCAACCTGGGCGCGCGATATCGCTCAGACCTGGCGTTGCAGCTGGGCATCGACTGTGACGAGTGTGGCGGCATCCAAGTGGACGACCACCTGCAAACCACCCTGCGCGGTCTCTATGCCATCGGCGATGTGACCCTTGGCCTGAAGCAGATGAGCGTCGCCATCGGCCAGGCGGCGCAGGCGGCAACGGCGGTGCACAACAGCCTGGAAGCCAACCCCTGGGGTGGCTCAAGGCTGGATAGCACAGGCAGCGCGGCGGCCGACAGCGCTGGGCGATAGCACGCTATGCGTGCGCAACAAGCCGGTGCGCGCACCTCGCCGCAAAGCGCAGCGACATCGTTTTGCCTGTTTGCAGATCAGGGCGCTGCCGACGCGCCGCGTTGCCGATTCTTATCCGCCGCCGCCAATGGTGAAACAGCTAGGCTGTCTACAAGACTGTTCGCTTCGGAGCCATTCATGTCACTCAGCGTGTTCGACCTGTTCAAGATCGGTATCGGCCCTTCCAGCTCCCATACGGTGGGGCCGATGCGCGCCGCGTTGCGTTTTGCCGAGGGGCTCAGGCGTGACGACCTGCTTGCCACCACTGAACATCTGAGGGTCGAGCTGTACGGCTCGCTCGGCGCCACCGGCAAGGGCCATGGCAGTGACAAGGCGGTGTTACTGGGCCTCGAAGGCGAGCGGCCCGAGGACGTCGATACCCACGGCATCCCCCAGCGCATGGCGGCGATGCGCGAATCCCACGAACTGCGCCTGCTGGGCGAAAAACTCATTCGATTCGAAACCAGCAATGACCTTCAATTCATCCGCAAGCCGTTGTCCTTCCACCCCAACGGCATGATTTTCCGCGCCCTCGATGCCGCCGGCCTGCAGTTGCGCAGTCGCGAGTACTACTCGGTAGGCGGCGGCTTCGTCGTCGACGAGCAAGCTGCAGGCGATGACCGCATCGTTGAGGACACCACGCCGCTGCCCTACCCTTTTCACAGCGCCAACGAGCTGCTCGCACTGTGCGACACGCATGGTCTATCGATCAGCCAGCTGATGCTGGCCAACGAGGCCGCCTGGCGCCCGGAGGCTGAAACACGAGCGGGTCTGCTGAAGATCTGGCAGGTGATGCAGGATTGCGTAAAGGCAGGGTGCAATACCGAAGGAATCATGCCCGGCGGGCTAAAGGTCCAGCGCCGCGCTGCCGGACTCTACCGGCAACTCAGCGGACATCCGGAAGCCAATCTGAGCGACTCGCTCAACGTGCTGGACTGGGTCAACCTGTACGCATTGGCCGTCAACGAGGAGAACGCCGCGGGCGGCCGGGTGGTAACCGCGCCAACCAATGGCGCAGCGGGAATCATCCCTGCCCTGCTGCATTACTACTCACGTTTCATCCGTGGCGCCAACGAAGACGGTGTGGTGCGCTTTCTGCTCACCGCGGCGGCGATCGGCATCCTGTACAAGGAAAACGCGTCCATCTCCGGAGCGGAGGTCGGTTGTCAGGGCGAGGTCGGCGTGGCCTGCTCGATGGGCGCCGGCGCGCTGTGCGAAGTCCTCGGTGGGACGGCGAGACAGGTGGAGAACGCCGCTGAAATCGGCATGGAACACAACCTCGGGCTGACCTGCGACCCGGTTGGCGGGCTGGTGCAGGTGCCGTGCATCGAGCGCAACGCCATGGGTTCGGTGAAGGCCATCAATGCGGCGCGCATGGCTCTGCGCGGTGATGGCAGCCACTTCATTTCGCTGGATAAAGTGATCCGCACCATGCGCCAGACAGGTGCGGACATGAAGAGCAAATACAAGGAGACCGCACGGGGCGGGCTGGCCGTGAACATCATTGAGTGCTGACGCCAGCCGCACGGGAACTCTGGTTCGCCGCCGGCAGTAATCACCATCACAAAGCCTTATCATCCATTCGACGGCGCCACGTTCGATGGATGAATTTCCTCGCCCTGGTAGCTGTCTCCCTCTTTGACGACCGGGAACGTCTGAGTAGACGTTGAGGAATTGATGAGCATCAGCCCTGAAGCATCTGCGCCCCAAAACAGCCCCTTGGCCCGAAGCACACTGACGTTTCCTGTGGTCGGCATCGGCGCCTCGGCGGGCGGGATTCAGGCGCTGCTTACGCTGTTCGAGCACATGCCGAACGATTGCGGCATGGCGTTCGTGGTGATCATGCACCTGTCGCCCAAGCACGAAAGCAATGTCGACAAGATCATTCAGAACGTCACCCAGATGCCGGTGCTGCAGGTCACCCAGCCGGTAGCCATCGAACGCAACCATATTTACGTGATCCCGCCGGCGCTGGACCTGTCGATGAACGACGGTTACCTGCGCCTGCAGCAACCGGAGCGTGAGCGCGGCCCGCAGGTCGCGATTGATCTGTTCTTTCGCGCCCTGGCGGACGTGCATCACAGCCACGCGGTGGGGATCGTGCTTTCCGGAACCGGCGCCGATGGCTCAGTGGGCCTGTCGCGCATCAAGGAACAGGGCGGCGTGACCCTGGCGCAGGCGCCGGAAGATGCGGAGTACGATTCGATGCCGGCCAGCGCCATCGAGACCGGCATGGTCGACATCGTGCTGCCCGTGGCGGAGATGCCGCAGCGGCTGGTTGAGCTGTCGCAGAATCTCCAAGTGCTGTTGACCCGCAAGGATCCGCTGCCACCATTGGGTGAGATCGAGCAAAACGACAAGCCTGACGGTCAGGTTGAACACGAGCAGGCACACACGCAATCCAAGCCCAACGAATTGGCGTTGCGCGAGATTCTTGCGGCGTTGCGTGCGCGCACCGGCCACGACTTCCGTCACTACAAGCAAGCCACGGTGTTGCGCCGTATCGAGCGGCGCATGCAAGTCAACGCCCTGCGCGACATGCCAAGCTACGCCCGCCACCTACAAAGCCACCCGGAAGAAACCCCAGCACTGCTGGCCGACCTGCTGATCGGCGTCACCAACTTTTTCCGGGACCGCGAAGCGTTCGAGGCCCTGGAGCGCGACGTGCTGCCGGCGTTATTCGAACAGAAGCTCGAAGCGGACAACAGCGCCCTGCGCGTCTGGTCGGCGGCCTGTTCCACCGGTGAGGAAGCCTATTCGCTAGGCATGTTGCTGGCCGACCAGGCCGAACGCAGCAGCGCGCGCGGGCGCATCCAGATGCAGCTTTTCGCCACCGACATCGACGAGCGCGCCCTGGAAACCGCCCGCGCCGGCATCTACCCGGAAGCCATCATCACCGATGTGCCGCCGACGCGGCTGCGGCAGTATTTCATCAAGGAGCAGAACCATTTCCGCATGCAGAAGGAGCTGCGCGAGCGAATCCTGTTCGCCCGCCACGACATCCTGCGCGATCCGCCGTTCTCGCGACTGGACATGATTTCCTGCCGCAACCTGATGATCTACCTGGACCGGGACATCCAGATCGAAGTGCTGCGTATGTTTCATTTCGCGCTCAACCCCGGCGGCTACCTGTTCCTCGGCAACTCGGAAACGGCCGATGCCTGCAGCCAGTATTTCACCCCGGTAGACAAGAAGAACCACATCTACCGCGCCAAGGATGTCGGCTCCGCCCTGCGCCGCGCACCGACGGGCTCCTTCCAGGGTTTCGCGCTGTCCACGCCGCCGCGGCCGCCGCTTAACGAGCCCTATCGGCGCAACAAGAAGTTTTCCTTTGCCGACGTGCACCAGCGCGCCCTTGAGCAGTACGCGCCGCCCAGCGTGATCGTCAATCACGACGGCGAAATCGTCCACATGTCCGACATGGCGGGAAGCTTCCTGCGCTATGTCGGCGGCGAACCCTCGCTGAACCTGACCACGCTGATCCACCCACAGCTGCGCCTCGAACTGCGCACCGCGCTGTACCAGGCCACCCACACCGGTAAAAGCGTCGAGGCGCAACGCGTTCGGCTGGAACGTGACGGCCGCAACTTCTACGTGAACATGGTGGTTCGGCCGTTCCGCGACAACGAGGCTGGCAGCGAGTACATGCTGGTGCTGTTCGACGAACTCGAAGCCTGCGTAGAGAACCGCACGCTAGAGCACCCGGACACCCCGGAAACCAAGGACAGCGTCCTGACCCAGCTCGAAGCGGAGCTGCAGCAGACCAAGGAACAGCTGCAAGTCACCATGGAGCAGTCCGAGACTTCCACCGAGGAGCTGCGCGCCTCCAACGAAGAATTGCAAGTTATAAATGAACAGCTGCGTTCGGCCACCGAAGAGCTGGAGACCAGCAAGGAAGAGTTGCAGTCGATCAACGAAGAGCTGACCACGGTCAACTGCGAGCTCAAGACCAAGGTCGACGAGACCAGCAAGATCAACGATGACCTGCAGAACCTGATCTCCTCGACCGACATCGCCACGGTTTTCGTCGACCGCAAGATGCGCATCAAGTGGTTCACGCCGCGCGCACGGGACGTCTTCAACGTCATTGACAATGACGCCGGCCGGTCGTTGCTCGACATCACCCATCGCCTCAACTATCCCAAGCTGCACCAGGACGCTGCCGAGGCGTTCGGCGAGCTGCATTTGGTTGAGCGCGAGATAAGCAACCGCGACGGTGACCGCTGGTATCTGGCGCGTTTTCTGCCTTATCGAACCCTGGACGACCGTATCCAGGGCGCGGTGCTGACGTTCATCGACATCACCGACAGGCGTCGCGCCGAAGCGCAGCTCGAGGCCGGGCAGGCGCACCTGCGCCTGCTGGCGCAGAGCACCAAGGGCTACGGGATCATCACGCTCGATTGCGACGGCATCATCACCACATGGAATCGAGGCGCCGAGATCATCTTTGGCTACACAGGCCGGGAGGCAATCGGCCAGTGCATCGACATGATCTACACCGAAGCGGACCGCAGCGCCGGCGTTCCAGCGGCCGAGCGCAAGCGTGCACTGGAGTACGGACAGGCTTCGGATGAACGCTGGCACCTGCGCCGGGACGGCTCGCGATGCTTCTTCAGCGGTCTGGTCAACGCTTTGGTGGATAACGACGGAACCGTGACTGGCTTCGCCAAGATCGCCCGCGACCTCACCGAAGAACGACAGCAAAGCACCGATCAGCAGAGCGAACTGGAAAGCATCCAGGCCGCCAACTCTCAAAAGGATCAGTTCTTCGCGGTCCTCTCGCACGAACTCAAACACCCGCTCAACCTGATTCAGCTCAACACCGATCTCCTGGCCCGCTCCCAGGTGGCGAAGCACTCCCCGAGCCTGCGCAAGGCGACCCAGTCGATCCAGAACGCGGTACGCAGCCAGTCGCGGATCATCGACGATCTGATGGACGTGTCGCGCATCCGCACCGGCAAGCTCAAGCTGCAATTCTCGACCCTGAACTACCAGGAGGTGCTGTGCGGGATCGAGGCGGTATTTGCGCCACTCGCCCAGGGCGAGAATGTCACCTTCGACTCCTACAAGCCGGACCAGCCGATCTATATCCACGCCGATCCGACGCGTCTCGACCAGATCATCTGGAACCTGTTGAACAATGCCTGGAAGTTCACCAAGGGCGGCGAGCGCATCTGCATGCAACTGGAGCGCGATGGCGACCAGGCGCGCCTGGACGTGATCGACAGCGGCGAAGGCATTTCCGCAGACTTTCTGCCCAAGGTCTTCGACATGTTCGGCCAGGCGGAAATGCAACATGCCCAACGCTCCAAGCACGGTCTGGGCATCGGCCTGGCGCTGGTCAAGCAGTTGGTCGAAGCCCACAACGGCCGCATCGAGGCGTTTTCAGAAGGCCTTGGCCGTGGTGCGCGGTTCAGTGTCTGGCTGCCCGTGCATCTGCAAGCCGAACTGGAGCTCAGCGAGCGGGAGCGTGACGGTGAGATAGGCAGCCTGGCGGGGGTCCGCATCCTGCTGGTCGACGATTCGCCGGATATCCTCGAAACCATGTGCGAGCTGCTAGAGAGCGAGGGTGCGGACGTGACCACCGCCGACAGTGGCGCCAAGGGCATCGAGCAGGCCGAGCAGGCACGCTTCGACGTCATCGTCTCTGACATCGGTATGCCGGAGATCGACGGCCACAGGATGATGACCGCGATCCGCAGCGGCGGCGCCAACACCGACACGCCCAGCATCGCCCTGACCGGCTACGGCACCCTGCGCGACGTAGAAAACGCCAAGGCCGCTGGCTTCACCTTGCATCTACGCAAGCCTATCGATCTGCAAGCCCTGATCGATGCGGTGACCCAGGCGGTGAATTGAACCAGGCACGCACCGGCTCGCGGCCCTTCGTAGCAGCGAGCTTGCTCGTGATCCCAGACGGTCAACCGCGACACAGCCGCAACCACCTTTGATCGCCAGCAAGCTCGCTCCTACAGAAAGCGGCTCGACTTTTATGCAGCTTAGACAGCCGCTTGAGCGGCTACCTGCTGCGCCGCGTGCAATTCAACCGTCCTTTACAATTCCGTATCCCCGCAGCTTGTTGGCCACGGTGGTGTGCGAAACGCCGAGGCGTTTGCCCAGCAGCCGGCTGCTGGGATGGCGTTGATACAACTCCTGCAGCACCGCCTTTTCGAAGCGGCCGACGATGTTTTCCAGATCGCCGTCCAGCGAGAAGTCCCCCAACGGCTGCGGTGAGCCATAGTCCGGCAGGCGGATGTGTTCGGGCTTGATGACCCCGCCCTCGCACAGCGAAACCGCCTGGAACAGGGTGTTCTCCAGCTGCCGCACATTGCCCGGCCAGTGGTAGGCAGCCAGGCGTTCCAGCGTCTGCGCTGACAGGCTCGGCAAGGCGCAACCGATCTGCCGGCTGGCCTGATCGAGAAAGTGCAGCGCCAATAGCTCCAACCCGTCCAGGCACTCGCGAAGTGGCGGAATATGCAGCGACAGCACGTTAAGGCGGTGATAGAGATCCTGGCGGAATTCGCCTTTGGCGCAGAGGTCGGACAGGTCCAGCTGAGTCGCGCAGATCACCCGCACATCCAGGTAAACCTCCTCGTCACTGCCCACCCGGCGGAAGCAGCCATCCTGCAGGAAGCGCACCAGCTTGGCCTGTAAGCGCGTGCTCATCTCACCGACGCCATCGAGAAACAACGTGCCGCCTGCGGTCAACTCCAGCAGGCCCAGTTTGCCCTCCGGGCGCGCGCCTTCGAAGGCACCCGGTCCGTAGCCAAACAGCTCGGTTTCGGCCATGGATTCCGGCAGGCCAGCGCAGTTCAGCGCCATGAACGGCGACTGCCCGCGCGGGCTGGACAGATGACAGGCGCGCGCCAGCAATTCCTTGCCGGTGCCGGTCTCGCCCTCGATCAGCAACGGCGCATCCAGCGGTGCCATGCGGCGCGCTTCACGGACCACAGCAGCCATAACCTTCGAGCTCTGGAAAATGCTGTCGAAGCCGCGCAGCTCCTGCTTGCGCACGTTGTAGATACGCTCCCCCACCCGGTCGGCACGATGCAAGGTCAGCACCGCACCGGCCAGCGCCTCGCTGTCATCGTGCTCCGATTGCAGCGGGGCGATGTCGGCGAGGAACACATCGCCCTTGATGGTCACGCGCAGGCCATTGATGCGCGCCTTGTTCGCTCGCACCAGCTCCGGCAGGTCGAAGTCTTCGGCGTAGCGCGACAGGCTCATCCCCGGCACCTCGTCCACCCGCACCCCGAGCAGCTGCGCCGCAGCGCGGTTGGCCGCCACGATGGCGCCGGCCATGTCGATGGACAGCACGGGAAATTCCAGCGCGCCGAGCAGCGCATTGAGCTCCAGTGAATGTCGCTCGCTGGGCATCAACCCGACCTTGCGCACCTCGAACACGCCCTGCAGCGCCTCGATCTTCGGCCGCAGCGCCTGCAGTTGCAGGTTCATCAGGTTCGGGCAATGCAGGTAGACGGCATTGCCGTGCTCGCCACCCACTTCGCCGCGGGCGACGTTTATGCCGTAGTCGACCAGCAGTTCGAGCATGTCACGGAGGATGCCAACGCGGTTCTGGCAGTGAATCTTGATACGCATGCAAGGGTGCCTTTGGGCTTGTTGTTATGAGCGGCGTCCACTTTTTGCGGATCGCCTTTGATTTTCGTCAAGATTATTTGACAGACACACCAGCAAGCAAGGCGATATCTCAAAGACTACGCCAAACTGTAATTATTTCGTTACACAGCACGGCTCATGTTCACGCTTTTCATAACGCCAATGGACTCGCCACAGCGCTGGCAGCGCGATCAGATGGAGGCATCCCATAACAACAAAGACTCAAGCGGCCGCCCCGCTCAGGAGGTCAGATGAAAGCCACTAAATACGTAGCCCGAGAACCGGATGCGCAGGGTCACATCCACTATCCGGACACTGAACATGCGGTTTGGCAAACCCTGATCGAACGCCAGCTGAAACTGCTCGACGGCCGCGCTTGCCAGGAATATCTGGATGGCATCGAACAGCTCGCGCTGCCCCACGACCGTATCCCCCAACTGGGCGAAATCAACCGCGTGCTGGATGCGACCACCGGCTGGCAGGTCGCCCGTGTGCCGGCGCTGATTCCCTTCCAGACTTTTTTCGAGCTGCTGGCAAGCAAGCGTTTCCCGGTTGCCACCTTTATCCGCACGCCGCAAGAACTGGATTACCTGCAGGAGCCGGACATTTTTCACGAGATCTTCGGCCACTGCCCGCTGCTGACCAACCCCTGGTTCGCCGAATTTACCCACACCTACGGCCAGCTCGGCCTCAAGGCGACCAAGGAAGAACGCGTCTACCTGGCGCGGCTGTACTGGATGACCATCGAATTCGGCCTGGTGGAAACCTCCGCCGGACGGCGCATCTACGGCGGCGGAATCCTCTCCTCGCCCAAAGAAACGCTCTACAGCCTCTCCGACGAGCCCGAGCACCAAGCGTTCGACGTGGTGGAGGCGATGCGCACGCCCTATCGCATCGACATCCTTCAGCCGGTGTACTTCGTCCTGCCGGAGCTCAAGCGGCTGTTCGACGTGGCCCATGAAGACATCATGGCCCACGTACGCAGCGCCATGAACCTCGGGCTGCATCAGCCGAAGTTTCCGCCGAAAGCGGCGTGATCACTGTCGAAATGACCGCGCGTGAGGCACGCCGACGTGGCGACCAGGCCGATTCGCGGTCAAGACCGCTCCCACGACATCTGCCCATTTATCCACTCTGTAGGAGCGGCCTCGGCCGCGAAGCGTTGTGGCTCGCAGGATGGATGATGCTGAAGGCTCACCCCGATGAAGCCTCTCTGCACCGTGCCCTATCGAACGCCATACGCGTACCAACCTGCGGCGTTGCCCACCCGACGCTGCTTAACTCTTACCAACCTCACCACAAAGGACCCGACCATGACCGCCCTCACCCAAGCCCACTGCGAAGCCTGCCGCGCCGATGCACCCAAGGTGTCCGATGACGAACTGGCCGAGCTGATCAAGCAGATCCCGGACTGGAACATCGAGACCCGCGACGGCCACATGGAGCTGGAGAAGGTCTTCCTGTTCAAGAACTTCAAGCATGCGCTGGCCTTTACCAATGCCGTTGGCGAGATCGCCGAAGCCGAAGGTCACCACCCCGGCCTGCTCACCGAGTGGGGCAAGGTCACCGTCACCTGGTGGAGCCACTCGATCAAAGGCCTGCACCGCAACGACTTCATCATGTCCGCGCGTACCGACGAGGTCGCGAAGAACGCCGAGGGTCGCAAGTGAAGCATTTCACGGACGTGGCGCGGGTGCCTGGCGACCCGATTCTCGGTCTGCTCGATGCGTACCGGGCCGATCCGAATCCGGCCAAGCTCGACCTCGGCGTCGGCGTCTACAAGGACGCACTTGGAATAACGCCCATCCCCAAAGCCGTGAAGCTGGCCGAGCAGCGCCTGATCGAGAGCGAAAAAACCAAGAGCTACATTGGTGGCCACGGCGACCCGTTGTTCGGTGAGCAGCTGTTGCAACTGGTGCTGGGCGAAAACTCGCCAGCGCTGGTCGAGCACCGTGCCGGCTGCACCCAGACGCCCGGCGGCACCGGCGCACTGCGGCTGGCTGGCGACTTCATCGCCAAATGCCTGCCGGGGCGCAGCCTCTGGCTCAGCGACCCGACCTGGCCGATCCATGAAACCCTGTTCGCTGCGGCGCGCTTGAAGGTCAAGCACTATCCCTACGTCGACGCGCAGAACCGCCTGGACGTGCCGGGCATGCTCGCCGCGCTGGAGCAGATCCCCAGCGGTGACGTGGTGCTGCTGCACGCCTGCTGCCACAACCCCACCGGCTACGACCTGAGCCGTGACGACTGGCGCCAGGTGCTGCAAATCGTGCGCCGCCGCGAGCTGCTGCCGCTGTTCGACTTCGCCTACCAGGGCTTCGGCGACGGCCTGGATGAAGACGCCTGGGCCGTCCGCCTGTTCGTCGCTGCCTTGCCGGAAGTACTGATCACCAGCTCCTGCTCAAAGAACTTCGGCCTGTATCGTGAGCGCACCGGTGCGTTGATCGCGGTCACCGCCGACGGAGAGTCGCTGATTGATGTGCGCAGCCAGTTTGCCTCGGTGGCACGCAACCTCTGGTCGACACCGCCCTCACACGGTGCTGCGGTGGTCGCGACGATTCTGGCCAACCCCGAACTGCGTCAGCTCTGGCAACAGGAAGTCGCCGCCAAACGCGAGCGCATCGCTGGTTTGCGCCAGGGGCTGGTGGAAGCGCTTGCGCCCTATGGGTTGGCGGAGCGCTTTGCGCATATCGCGCAACAACGCGGGATGTTCTCCTACACCGGCCTTACCGCCGAGCAGGTGCTGCGCCTGCGGCGAGAGGATGCGGTGTATCTGGTCGAAAGCGGGCGGGCGAACATCGCCGGGCTGGATGCGGCGCGGCTTGACCAATTGGCGGCGGCCATCGCCCGCGTCACCGGCTGATCACACGCCACTCGCTCGAAGCCCGGAGGCCGGCCGACATGACCGGCCTCCGCGTTTTCCGGCTCGGTTCAACATCAACGCCCTCCCCGCGCGTCAAGCGAACCGCCAACCGAGCGCGCCCGTCTCGCCCCATCCACCCGCCCGTCAAGCACCTCTCTGAAGGTCTGGAACTCAGACGCCGCTTTTATGTCGTAGCATTTGGCCATCATGCTGGGTCGATTCTGGCCTACCATATAGCCCTGCTATCTATTCCGGTGTGACTGACCGGTCCGGTGACGAACGGGCTCTAGCGAAAGCCAGGGTAGCCGCTATCTTCAGCAATAGGTTTCGAACGAGCTCGCCCATGATTCATAGCAACACCGCCGGTAACCCTGCTCCGCACCAATACGCCTGTCATTCAGCCAGCGAGCACGGGGCGTGCCCCAGCTGCGCGAGTGGCGAGCGTCTCGGCTTTCGCTTCAGCTACGCCTACCAACCGATCGTGGACATCGCCAAGCGTGAGATCTTCGCTCACGAAGCCCTTGTACGAGGCGTGAACGGCGAACCTGCGCCCAGCGTGCTGGCGCAGGTGACCGAGGACAACCGCTTCCGCTTCGACCAGGCTTGCCGGGTCAAGGCGATCAAGACCGCCGCCAAGCTCGAGATGCAAAGCAAGTTGTCGATCAACTTCATGCCCAACGCCATCTACCGTCCGGAGCTGTGTATCCGCTCGACGCTGGAAGCCGCGCATGCCCATGGTTTTCCGGTCGAACAGATCATCTTCGAAACCGTCGAAGGCGAGCGCATCAGCGACGCCAAGTGGCTGACCGAGGTTTTCCGTGAATACCAGCGCATCGGCTTTCTCACCGCCATCGATGACTTTGGCGCCGGCTTTGCCGGGCTCAACCTGCTCGCCGACTTCCAGCCCGATCTGATCAAGCTGGACATGGACCTGATCCGCGGTATCGATCAAAGCCATTCGCGCCAGGCCATCGTCCGCGGCACGGTGGGCATCTGCACAGAACTGGGCATCCAGGTGATCGCCGAGGGCGTGGAAACATCGGACGAATGCAAAGCCTTGCGCGACTTGGGCATCGGCCTGATGCAGGGCTATCTGTTCAGCAAACCGCTGTTCGAGACCTGCAGCCACGCCGATTCCCTGGCATGGCCGAGCGAACTGCCGGGCTGAACGAGGCTCAGCCGGCCTTCACGAGTTTAAGCAGCTCCCGGGCAGCCTCTTCCGAGGAGGCCGGGTTCTGGCCGGTCACCAGCAGGCCATCGACCCGCACATAGGACGACCAGTCCGGGCCCTTGCTGTAGTCGCCGCCGATCTCCTTGAGCTTGTCTTCCAGCAGGAACGGCACCACGTCAGTCAGCTGCACCCCCTCCTCCTCGGTGTTGGTAAAGCCGGTGACGCGCTTGCCTTTGACCAGATACTCGCCGTCCACGCCACGCACCTGCACCAGCGCAGCCGGCGCGTGGCACACCGCCGCCACCGGCTTGCGCGCCTGGATGAAGGCTTCGATTAGCGCGATGGACGTCGCGTTGCCGGTCAGGTCCCACAGCGGGCCATGGCCCCCGGGGTAGAACACCGTATCGAAGTCCGCCGCCGATACCTCGTCCAGCTTGCGGGTATTGGCCAGCAACGCCTGGGATTCGGCATCGCTCTTGAAGCGTTTGGTCATCTCGGTCTGCGCATCCGGCGCATCACTTTTCGGGTCCAGCGGCGGCTGCCCGCCTTTGGGCGACGCCAGGACGATCTCGGCGCCGGCATCCTTAAACACGTAGTACGGCGCGGCGAATTCTTCGAGCCAGAAGCCGGTGGGTTTGCCGGTGTCGCCGAGCTTGTCGTGGGATGTAAGGACGATGAGGACTTTCATGGGGGTCTCCTGTGATCGGGTGGCCCTTGGATTTGCGGGGCCTTGGTTTATCTGGACCGTGGGAGGGGGGAATCGGTCAATTGGCTTTGGCGGCGGCCAAAGCCGTGAAGCCTGATGCCTCATTGCTTTTTTCGTAGGAGCGAGGGAGACGTCGAGTCCTTGCTCGCGAAGATTTTTTAGCTTGTGCATGCGGCCTATTACGGAGTTGGCCGAGGCATTGGTTTCGCCCTGCTGGGCGACTCACTTTTTTCAATTGCCAAAAAAGTAAGCAAAAACACTTGCCCCTGCATCCGGCCCCGGCTTCGCCGGGGTTCCTTCACTCAGGTGTCGCTCCGGGGGCACGCCGCGAAGGCCATCCCTGGCCCATCGCGACTCTCGCGGCATCCATGCCGCTCAACCCCCTCCACGCCACCTGCGCTCAGCCTCCTGAAAGGGGCGTTCGGCGGCGTCTGTGAGTTGGTTCGTCAGCAGAGGAGCAAGGTGCCCAGGCGTAGGATGGGCGAAGCCCATCGCAAGAGTTCGATGGGTTGCACCCATCCTACGAGACTGTTCGCCCTTAAGTGACGAAGGCGCTTCGTTGCTGTTCAAACGCCCAGACGACTCGGTCCCGAGCCCCGACGGCGTAGCGACTGGTCTTGAACGTTGCACTCAAAAATAGGTGGGTAAGCGTCGCGTTACCCCCCTACAGAAGACATCTACAAAGGCGTCATTGCACGGCCCAACAGACACCACCGAATCGCCCCTTTCAGGAGGCCGAATGGAATCGCTGCGTAGAGGGGCGAGCGGCATGGATGCCGCGAGAGCCGTGAAGAGCCATGGATGGCCCTTGCGCGGCGACCCTCGGAGCAGCGATGGAATGTGGGAAGTCGAGCGCAGCGAGACCCGGATGCAGGGGCAAGCGTTTTTGCTTACTTTTTTGGCGACTGAAAAAAGTGAGTCGCCCAGCAGGGCGAAACCAATGCTTCAGCCAACTCGCCAAAAGGGTCACTCAGCGAACACAAAGCGCAAAAAGCTTCGCGACCAAGAACTCGCCGCCCCAACGCCCAGACGAAAGCGCCTGAATACGACGCCAATTCGGCAAAATGAAAAAGGGCGCCGAAGCGCCCTTTTCATCAACCCCGGATCAGATCCGAAAACTCCCCACCAACTGCTTCAACCGCGCCGCCTGCTGCTCCAGGTCGCCACAGGCGCGCAAGGTGGACTGCAAGTTCTCGACGCCCTCCTGGTTCAACGTGTTGATCTCGGTAATATCCATGTTCAGCGACTCGATCACCGACGTCTGCTCCTCGGTGGCGGTCGCCACCGATTGGTTCATCGCGTCGATCTCGCCGATGCTCTGGGTCACACTGCCCAGGCGCTCACCGGCCTGGTTGGCGATACCGACGCTCGATTCGCTCTGGCGCTGGCTTTCGGTCATGGTACTGACCGAATCACGCGCGCCGACTTGAAGCTTCTCGATCATCCCGTGGATCTCCTGCGCCGAGCTCTGGGTGCGATGCGCCAGGCTGCGCACCTCGTCGGCTACCACCGCAAACCCACGCCCCGCTTCACCGGCACGGGCCGCTTCGATCGCCGCATTCAGCGCCAGCAGATTGGTCTGCTCGGAGATGCCCTTGATCACGTCGAGAATCTGGCCGATCCCGACGGTCTGTGCATTCAACTCTTCGATCTGCGCACAGGAGGCGCTGATGTTATTCGACAACTGCTTCATTGCCTGGATGTTCTGCTCGACGACCTTGCGCCCGTCTTCGGCCTGATGGCTGGCACCGCTGGCCTGCTGCGAGGCGTCTGCGGCGTTGCGCGCAATCTCCTGCGCGGCGGCGCCAAGCTCATTGATCGCCGCCGCCACGCTGTTGGTGCGGCTGGCCTGTTCATCCGAGTTGAGCATGGATGAGTTGGAGGCCGTCAGCACACGGTGTGCGACTTCGTTGACCTGCTCGGTTGCCGACGCCACGTCTCGAATCGACCCGTGGATGCGCTCGACGAAGCGGTTGAAGGCCATGGCCAGCACGCCGAACTCATCGTTCGACTCGACCTTCAGCCGGCGCGTGAGATCCCCCTCGCCTGCAGCGATGTTTTCCATCGCCTGACCCATGTCAGTCAGCGGGCGCATCAGCACGCGAATCAACATGCCCAGCAGCAGCATAATGAACACCACGGCGATAATCGTGGCCAAGAACGCGGTGGTACGGAAGCTGCTCAGAGCCGCGTAGGCCTTTTCCTTGTCAACCGAGATTCCGACGTACCACTTGACCGACGGCAGGCCGGCTACCGGAGTGAAGCTGACGATCCGCGTCTGGCCGTCGAGCTCGGCTTCGCTGTACTTGCTGGTCAGTGCCGGGGGATTCTGCGGATAGAGATCGCCCAAGGTTTTCATCACCTTGGTTTTGTCAGGATGAACAAGAATCTTGCCGTCGCCATTGATCAGGAAGGCATAGCCCATGCCATCGAAATCCAGCGCATTGATGGCATCCACCAACACTCGCAGACTCAGGTCACCACCGACGACACCAAGAGTCTCGCTACCGCGCTTGGCCGGCGTTGCGGCAGTAATGACCAGTTCATTAGTGCCGGTATCGACATAGGGCTCGGTCAGGGTTGTGCTTCCGGCACCCACCGCGTCCTTGTACCAAGGCCGTTGGCGAGGATCGAAGTCTGCAGGCAACTCCAGCTGCGGATGAACGATGAACTCGCCATCCGAGCGCCCCAGATAGGTGAAGGTAAAAGTGGAACTGTAGGCCGGTTGTTCGACCAGCGACCTGACCACGCCGCCCGAGCTGTCACGAGCGATACTCTGAGCAACGCTTTCCATCAGCACCAAGCGTCCGGACAGCCAGCTCTCGATGTTGAGAGCTGTCGATTTACCCATTTCGTCGAGGTAGCTCTGCAGGTTGTCGCGAATGGCATTTCGCTGCAGATAGTCGTTATAGAGGGTAAACAACGCGAACGTAGCGATTACTACGAGCGAGGCGGCCAACAATATCTTGTGGCTGAATTTGAGGCGACTGGACATAAGAGTAAGACCGTATTGTTCTGATCGAATCGGCAATCCGAGCCTGACTAAGCATCCATGCCTGTCCGATCTGTCGGCTGCTACCGATAAATCTTTAATTTGAGGTGTGACGAAACGGACTGCCGACACAAGCAAAAACGGCACACTCATTGCTGAGTGTGCCGCTCTGCTACCGCACCAGATGAGACCGCGAACTCAGCGCCCTGCCAGCGCCGGCATGACCCGTGGCCGCATGACTTCGCCGAGAATGGTCAGCACGCCGATGGCGCCGGCGATCCAGTACCAGCGCTGAAGCGGGTCGAAGCCCAGCCAGCCAAGCGCATGCAGGAAGACCATCATGATCATCACCGGGCTGACGTAGCGCACCATGAACAGCCACAGCGCATAGCCCAGCGGCGGCAGGCTCAGCTCGTCGCGCATGATGTCCGAACGCAGGCAGTAGCCAGCCAGGATCACCATGAAGATCCCGCCAAGCGGCATCATCCAGCGCGAGGTCAGATAGTCCAGCCAATCGAAGAAGTTCTTGCCCGCCGGTGTCCAACCCGACAGCAGGTTGAACGAAAGCATCGCCAGCATGCTGATCACCAGCAGCACCGCGCCGGCGCCAATGGCAGCCTTGACACGGCTAATACCGTGCTTCTCGTTGAGATAGGCGACGGTGGCCTCGATCATCGAGATGGCCGAAGTCAGCGCAGCGAGGCACACCATGGCGAAGAACAGCACACCGAACAGGGTGCCGAACGGCATCTGCTGGAAGGCCAACGGCAGGCTCATGAAGATCAGCCCAGGCCCCGCGGTGGGGTCCATGCCGTTGGCGAAGATGATTGGGAAGATCGCCAGGCCAGCCAGCAACGCCACGCAGGTATCGATGATCGCGACCGTGAAGGTGGTACGAGCGATGGACTTGTCATCGGGCAGATACGAGCCGTAGGTCAGAATCGCACCGGAAGCCAGGCTCAGCGTGAAGAAGGCATGACCGAGGGCGGCCAGCAAGGCTTCGCCGGTGATCTTGGAGGTGTCGAAGCTGAACAGGAAGGCAAAGCCCTGATCGAAACCACCGCTGGTAAAGGCGTAGCCGACCAGGATCAGCAACATCACCGCCAGCCCCGGCATCATCCAGCGCACCGCATTCTCGATGCCCTTCTGCACACCCTTGGCGACGATCCACAGGGTCAGCAGCGCCACCAGCAGGCTCCAACCACCGAGCGCCCACGGGTTGGCGTTATGCGTTTCGAAGATCTGCGCCATGCCGTCGACCGAGGCGGCCGCCAAGGAGCCGTCAAGCATCTTGACGGTATAGGCGAAGGCCCAGCCGGCAACGACCACGTAGAAGCAGAGGATCATGAAGCCGGCCAACATGGCCATGCCGCCGACGGCCTTCCACGCTGGGTTGCCGTTGTTCTCGCGCACCACCCGGCCAATGGCGTCGATGGGGCTACCACGACCGCGACGGCCGATGGCGATCTCGGTCATCATCACCGGGACGCCGATGGCGAGAATGCACGCCAGGTACATCAGCACAAAGGCGCCACCACCGTATTCGCCGGTGATGTAGGGGAATTTCCAGATGTTGCCGAGGCCGACTGCGGAGCCGGTCGCGGCGAGAATGAAGCCCCAGCGGGACAGCCAGAGGTTCTTGGGTTTTTCACGTGTCATGCGTCACCTGTTTGTTTTTATCTGTGACGGAAATCGAACCCGCCGCGCTTGTGGCGCGACGGAGTGAGGGCGGTCAACCTTTATTGAGCGTCGGGCTGCACCTCCGGAGCTGCGTTGGCAAAGGCTTCGAGGGTTTCGCAGCGTTCGACCATCTCGAGAATGCGCGGGTACGCAGTGAGGTCACAGGCAAAACGGCGCGCATTGTATACCTGCGGAATCAGGCATGCCTCCAGATAACCCGGCCGCTTGCCGAGCGACAGCTTGCCGTCGAAGGCGGCCAGCCCCTGCTCGACACCAGCGAGGCCCGTGGCGATCCAGTGCTGGATCCACTGCTGCTTGGCCTCGTCCGCAATGCCCAGCGGGCCGCTGAGGTACTGCAACACGCGCAGGTTGTTCAGCGGATGCAGGTCACAAGCAATGTGCAACGCCAGCGAGCGCACGCGTGCGCGATCAGCGGGGTCATCCGGCAGCAACGGCGGAAGCGGAAAGACCTCCTCCAGGTATTCGAGAATCGCCAGCGATTGGCTGATGCGCTCGTTGCCATCGACCAGAAGCGGCACCAGTCCCTGCGGATTGAGTGCCTTGTAGTCGGCCGAACGCTGTTGTCCGCCGTCCTTGACCAGGTGCACCGGCAGGTTTTCAAAGGCGAGGCCTTTCAAGTTCAGCGCGATGCGCACCCGGTAGGCGGCGCTGGAACGCCAATAGCCGTAGAGCTTCAGTGTGGGTGGCGCCATTGTGGTTGTGTCTGTGCTCATAACGCTCCCAGTGCAGGTTTCTCGATGCGGACAACCCTAGGACCACTCCGTGGCCCTATTGATGGTTAAGCCAGCAAGACTGCGGAGCCGGCTTGGCCGCGCCCATCACAAACCACGCAGAGGAGCCGCGCAAGCCCGCCTTCTGCGCGGCGCAGGGATAAACGTTGCACTTACCGGAAGGATTTCTTTACGCCGCGCTACAGACACCAACCGCCAGTGTTGCGCGGCTCGTGTCGTAACGAAAAATTGACAGCGGCATGCGACAAGCCGTCGCACCACCCTCTCGTGTCGTCCGGCTGGCGGCGCGGCGTGAGCAACCGCGCGCCATCGGTCATTGGAGAGTCGCTAGATCAGCCCGCTCAGGTTCAAGAACACAAGCACGATGGCCAGAGGCGTGCCAAAGCGCAGCAGCAGCCACCACGCATGAAAGAGCGCGCCCTGGCGTATCCCAATGGCGTCACGCACGACCCTTTCCTGCAACACCCAGCCAGTAAACACCACCGTCGCCAAACCACCCAGCGGCATCAGCCAATTTGTGGTCAGGTAGTCGAGGCTATCGAAGAAGGTCTTGCCGAACAGCATGTACTCCGACCAGTAATTGAATGAGAACACGCTGCCCAGACTCAGCAACCACAGCAACGCGCCACTGATGAGCACTGCCTTCAAGCGGGTCATGCCGAAGCGCTCGGTCATCCAGGCGATGCTGGGCTCACTCAGGGAAATGGCCGACGTCAGCGCCGCGATCACCAGCATGATGAAAAACAGCCCGCCGACCAACTGGCCCAGCGGCATCTGGCCGAAGGCGATCGGCAGCGTGACGAAGATCAGCCCCGGCCCGGCGCCCGGCTCCAGACCGTTGCCGAATACCAGGGGAAAGATTGCCAAGCCGGCCAACAGGGCGACGGCCGTATCGGCCAGTGCAACCAGAATCGAGGTCTTGGCGATCGAGGTGCCTTCCGGCAGGTAGGAGCCATACACCATCATCGCGCCGCAGCCGAGGCTGAGCGTGAAGAAGGCGTGGCCCAGCGCGATCAGAACGCTGGTCGCAGTGAGTTTGGAAAAGTCCGGCACGAAGAGGAATTCCACCCCACGGGCGAATTCGCCGTTCACCGCGGCGTAGCCGACCAGTATCAGCAACAGCACGAACAGACCTGGCATCAGAAAACGCAGCGACTTTTCCAGCCCGCCACTCACACCGAGACCAACAATCAGCAAGGTCGCCGCTAGCACCAGACTGCCGTAGCCAATCAGTTGCAGCGGGTTAGCCAACATGGCGTTGAACATCGCCCCGCTGCCGTCGCCCGTGACGCCGTTGAAGCTGCCGCTGAAACTGGCCGGGACGTATGCCAGCGCCCACCCGGCCACCACCAGGTAGAAGCTCAGGATGAGAAAGCCCGTCAGCCCACCGAGCCAACCGGCCACGCGCCAGCGCGGGCTGGCGCCGGCCTCACGAGCCAGACGTGCGACGGCACCATCGGGGTTTTGCCGGCCGCGGCGACCGATCATCACCTCCGCCATCAGCAAGGGAATGCCGATCAGTAGGATGCAGCCGAGATACACCAGTACAAAGGCGCCGCCGCCGTTCTCACCGGTGATGTAGGGGAACTTCCAGATATTGCCCAGGCCAACCGCCGAGCCGGTAGCGGCGAGGAAGAACACCCAGCGCGAAGACCAGAGGCCACGCGCCGCGCTTTGCTGAGTACGAACGGAGGTGCCACCGAGAGAGCCGGCGGCAATGCTGCTTTTGTCAGTCATTGCGGATTCCTGCTTGTTGTTTTTGTCAGGGCTTACAACGGAAACGCCGATGGGGAGCCAGGGGCCGTCTGTGCTACGACTGCGTGGCGCCGGGTACAAACGCCTAACACCGAGCCGCGATTGGGCTCGCTACCTCGATGCTTCCGTCAAAGGCTCGGCAGTACGACTGGGCTGCCGAAATAAATCGGGCGACACAGGGTCGCCCGGATGATCATTAGGCGTGCAGTCGCTCCTGGCTCGGTTGTGCGGTGTGCTCACCGACGTGCAGCCGCTCGCGCGCCAGACGGTCAGCGATGATCGAGGTCGGCTCACCACCTGCGGCAGCACGCTCGAAGATCTCGCGCAGGGTGTCGGCGATACCGCGGACATGCGCATCGCTCTGCGCCGGGCTGCCGCCAATGCGCTGGTAGTAGACGTCGATGATGCCACCGGCATTGATGGCGTAATCCGGTGCGTAGAGATGATTGCGCCGCTGCAGTTCGGCGCCGATTTCTGGCGAGGCCAGCTGGTTATTCGCAGCGCCGGCGATCACCGGGGCACGCAGCGTTTGCAGGGTTTCGGCGTTGAGAATACCGCCCATGGCGCATGGCGCGAACACATCCACATCGAGGCCATAGATATCGTGCGGGCGCACCGCGCGGGCACCGAGTTCATCCACTGCCTTCTGCACATTGGCATCGAAGATGTCGCACACCCACAGCTCGGCACCGGCCTCCTTGAGATGACGAGCCAGCCCGAGACCGACATGCCCAACACCCTGAATGGCGACTTTAAGGCCGGCAAGATCATCCCGACCGAGGCGCTGACGCACCGCTTCGCGCAAACCGACAAAAACGCCAAGCGCGGTGGAGGGCGACGGGTCGCCGCTGGCGATGCTGCCGTCGAGCGCGGTACGCGGTGTCGCGCCGATGACATGGCGGGTGCGCTGGGCGAAGGCCTGCATTTCCGGGTCACCGGTGCCCGAATCCGCCGCCGTGATGTAGCGCCCGCCGAGGCTGTCGACGAAATCACCCATGGCGTGTAGCAGCGCCTGGCTCTTGCCGGTGTGCGGATCGCCGATGATCACAGCCTTGCCGCCACCGAGTTTGAGCCCGGCCAGCGAGGATTTCAGCGTCATGCCGCGAGACAGACGTAGCACGTCACGCACGGCATCGTCGTCGCTGGCATAAGGAAACATCCGGCAGCCGCCCAGCGCCGGGCCGAGGGTGGTGTCGTGGATGGCGATGATGGCGCGCAGCCCCGATGCCTTGTCGTGGCAGAAGACGACCTGTTCATGGCCGTCGAAGTCGGGATGGGTGAAAACGGACATTGCGAATTCCTCGTTCTTGTTAGTTTGAAGCCCTGCGGCTGGCAGGGCCTTGTTGTCTGTAAGCAGCGCTTAACGAGCGCGTCGTAACAGCGAAACCGGGTGCCGCCCGCTGCTTCTCGGCGGTGTTCTTCGCGGTCAAGACCGCTCCCACAACACACTCAACGGCGCAGCGGTGCCTTGGAGCAGGATCCGGTATTTGCTGCGTACCGGTGCTCCTGTGCCGATCCACTCGCGGTTAAGACCGCTCCCACGACATACGCAGCGGCGCGGTGGCACCTGGAGCAGGATCCGGTGTTTGCTGCGTTCCGGTGTTCCTGTGCCGATCCATTCGCGGTCAAGGTCACTCGTAAAACCTCTCCCGACACCTGCAAAACCCGTGGGAGCGGTTGGGGACGCCTAGTCTTGACCGCGAATGGCTCCACCAAGCTACGCCGCCGGCTCGAACAGCCGCACGGTTTGCACTTCGTCGCCTCGGTTCAGCTGCTCCTTGAGAAGCTTCTCCTGCTGGCGGGCCTTGGCAATGGAGCGCTCCTTCACCGGGCCGTAGCCACGGATCAGTTCCGGCAGCGCAGCGATGGCCACAGCAGTGCGGTAATTGGTCGGTTTGAGCTGCGCCAGGAGCTCGTCGAGGTTGCGTTCGTACTCGCTGATCAATCCGCGCTCGACGCGCCGGTCATGGCCGTAGCCGAACACGTCCAACGGCGTGCCACGCAGGAACTTCAGCTTGGCCAGCACGTTGAAGACGTTCAGCACCCAAGGGCCCAGCTCACGCTTGCGCGGCTCGCCGGTGGCGCTGTCGCGCTTGGCCAGCCAGGCCGGGGCCAGGTGGAATTGCAGTTTGTAGTCACCTTCGAACTGCGCTTCGAGCTGCTGGCGGAACTCCGGCTCGCTGTACAGCCGCGCCACTTCGTACTCGTCCTTGTAGGCGAGCAGTTTGAAGTAGTAACGCGCCACGGCCTTGGACAGGGCCAGGTCATCGGCGGTATCCACATCACGCACGCGCTCGACCACGCGGCGATAACGCTTGGCGTAGGCCGCGTTCTGGTAGCGGGTGAGGAAATCCACGCGCCAATCGACGATCTCTTCCAGGGTCTGGCAGATCGGCTCCGCTAACTCAGACGGACGCGCCAGCTTCTCGACCGCCTCGCGCTCCAGTGCCGCACGGCGGCCCCAGCGGAAGGCCTGCTGGTTCAACTCGGCAGCGACTCCGTTGATGCTGATGGCCTTTTCGATGGCTTCGGCAGACAGCGGCAACAACCCTTGCTGATAGGCGAAGCCCAGCAGGAACAGGTTGGTGGCGATGCTATCGCCCAGCAGCCGAGTGGCCAGGAAGGTCGCATCGATGAAGTGGGTTTTCTCTGCACCCACCGCATCGACCAGCGCGTCGCGCATGGCCTTGCCCGGCACCTGAGCATCAGGGTTACGGGTGAACTCGGCGGTTGCCGACTCGTGACTATTGATCACCGCGTTACTGATCTGATCGTTGAGGCGGGTCAGGGAATCCTCGCCGGCAGCCACCACCAGATCGCAGCCCAGCAGCAGATCGGTTTCGCCGGCGGCGATGCGCACGGCGTAGATATCGTCCTGCTTGGCGGCGATGCGAACGTGAGTGACCACCGGGCCGAACTTCTGCGCCAAGCCGGCCTGATCGAGCACCGTACAGCCTTTACCTTCCAGATGCGCGGCCATGCCCAGCAGTGCGCCGAGGGTGGTCACGCCGCTGCCGCCAACGCCTGGAATCAGCACGTTCCACGGACGATCCAGCGCCGGGTGCTGTGGCTCGGGCAATGTTGCCGCCTCTATACCACCCGCCATCGCCTCGGGCTTACGCAGCCCACCGCCGTGTACGGTCACAAAGCTCGGGCAGAAGCCTTCAACGCAGGAAAAGTCCTTGTTGCAAGCGTTCTGGTCGATCTCGCGCTTGCGGCCCAACTCGGTTTCCAGCGGCATCACCGCCAGGCAGTTGGACTTCTCGCCACAGTCTCCACAGCCTTCGCACACGGCCGGGTTGATAAAGGCGCGCTTGGCCGGGTCTTCCAGCTTGCCGCGCTTGCGCCGACGGCGCTTTTCGGTCGCGCAGGTCTGGTCATAGATGATCACCGACACGCCCTTGAACTCGCGCAGCTCGCGCTGGATGGCGTCCAGATCGCGACGGTGGTGGAAGCTGGTGATGGAGGCAAAGGTTTCGCGGGTCGGGTACTTGTCCGGCTCGTCGCTGATCAGGGCGATACGTTTGACGCCTTCGTCGGCGACCTGCCGGCTGAGCTGGTCGACGCGCAATTCGCCGTCGATCGGCTGGCCACCGGTCATGGCGACCGCATCGTTGTAGAGGATCTTGAAGGTGATGTTGACGCCAGCGGCCACCGCGGCGCGCACCGCCAGGCTGCCGGAGTGGAAGTAGGTGCCATCACCGAGGTTCTGAAACATGTGCGGCGTGTCGGTGAACGGCGCCTGGCCGATCCAGTTGACGCCCTCCCCGCCCATCTGGGTAAAGGTCTCGGTGCGGCGGTCCATCCACTGCACCATGTAGTGACAGCCGATGCCGGCCGAGGCGCGGCTGCCTTCCGGCACCTTGGTCGAGGTGTTGTGTGGGCAACCGGAGCAGTAGTGCGGCGTGCGCACGGTGTCGTAGCTGCGCGCGGCCAGGGCCTTTTCCTTGGCCGCAAGGAAGGCCAGCCGCGCCTGGATGCTGTCGCTGGTGTAGATCGGCGCGAGGCGCTTGGCGATCACCCGCGCGATCATCGCCGGGGTCAGCTCGCTGAGGTTCGGCAGCAGCGAGGTGCCGTGCTCGTCGAACTCGCCGACCACCCGTGGGCGCTTGTCCAGCGGCCAGTTGTAGAGCTGGCCGGTGAGCTGGTCTTCGAGGATGCTGCGCTTTTCCTCGACCACCAGGATCTCGTCCAGGCCCTGGGCAAATTCATGCACCGAAACCGGCTCCAGCGGCCAGCTCATGCCAACCTTGAGTACCCGCAGGCCGACCGAGGCGCACAGTGCTTCGTCGAGACCGAGGTCATCTAGCGCCTGGCGTACGTCGAGATAGGACTTGCCGGTGGTGATGATCCCCAGTCGCGGGTTCGGCGAATCGAGCATCACCTGGTTAAGGTTGTTGGCCCGGGCAAAGGCCCGCGCAGCGTAGATCTTGTAGAGGTTGAGGCGCTTTTCCTGCGCCAGCGGCGGGTCCGGCCAGCGGATGTGCACGCCGTCTTCGGGCAGTTCGAAATCCTCCGGGATGCGCGTTTTGACGCGTAGCGGGTCGACTTCCACCACAGCGGAGGAATCGACGTTTTCGGCGATGGTCTTGAGCGCGACCCAGCAGCCGGAATAGCGCGACAGTTCCCAGCCGATGATGCCGTAGTCGAGAATTTCCTGGACGTTGGCCGGGTTGAGCACCGGGATCGAGGCGGCGATGAATGCGTGCTCGCTCTGGTGCGGCAATGTCGAGGATTTGCAGCCGTGGTCGTCGCCGGCCAGCAGCAGCACGCCGCCATGGGGCGAAACGCCCGCGGCGTTGCCATGCTTGAAGACGTCACCAGAGCGGTCGACACCCGGCCCCTTGCCGTACCACATGGCGAACACGCCGTCGTACTTGGCGCCCGGAAACAGGTTGGTCTGCTGACTGCCCCAGACCGCCGTCGCCGCCAGCTCCTCGTTGAGGCCCGGCTGGAAATGGATGGCGTGCTGCTTCAGGTAATCGCGCGCTTCCCAGAGGCTTTTGTCCAGCATGCCCAGCGGCGAGCCGCGGTAGCCAGAGATAAAGCAACCGGTATTCAGGTTTTGGGCTTGGTCGCGTTGATGCTGCAGCATGGGCAGGCGGGTCAGCGCCTGGGTGCCGGTGAGGTACAGATGCCCGGTAGCGAGCCGGTACTTGTCATCCAGGCGGATCTCGGCCAATGACATGTGGCGCTCCTGTTTGTTTTTATCGGAGTCAGGACAACGCTTTACGTTGTCCGCCTAACAAGGCTGTGGCGGCTGCACGGTAAGCCGGCCCACGCCAGCGACCGGCGGGGGATCACCCCACCGTTGCGCGTTGATAAGAGTCTGGCCGTGACAGAGAGAGATTTTCTTTCTACTTTTGCGGTGTAAGCGCCATCGCGTGCATGATCCATCCACTAACAACAACAAAAAGAGCACAACCATGCAGACCCCGCTGAGCAGCATCGACCGCAAGATTTTGCTGCTGCTGCAACACAACGCCGACCTGTCCGCTGCCGAGATCGCCGAAAAGGTCGAGCTGTCGCAATCGCCCTGCTGGCGCCGCATCAACCGCATGCAGGAAGAGGGGCTGATCGAGCGCAAGGTCGCCCTGCTCAATCCCAAGAAGCTCGGGCTGAACATGACGGTGTTCGTCAATATCAAGCTGTCCGCCCACGGGCGCAGCAATCTGGATGAATTCGAGCGCGCCGTGGTCGGTTATCCCGAAGTGCTGGAATGCCACACCATGGCCGGCGAGTCGGACTACCTGCTCAAGGTGGTCGCCAAGGACATCGACAGCTACGAACGCTTCCTGCGCGATCAGCTGTTGCAGCGCCCCCATGTGCAGGAGGCGCATTCGCACATTGCGATGAGTGAAGTGAAGCGGACCACGGAGTTGCCGCTGGACTAGCCGCCGAACGGCGATTTATCGATCAGCTGCAGCAGGCGCTCGACCGTCTCGGCCAGCGGCCCGGAATTGTCCAGCAGTTGCACCTGTTCCTGCTCCGCCGCCGAGCGAAACCGCTCGTTGCGCGCCAGGCGAGCCTCAATCTGAGCGAGCGGCTCCCGC
>NZ_AGSX01000063.1 GCF_000235745.1 Stutzerimonas stutzeri SDM-LAC
ATCTGGTTCTGCTGCTGGTTCCGGCGTTCCTGTCACTGCCGCCGTCCGAAGCGCGCATGCTCGACAACATCACGGTGTTCGCCCAGTTTCTGTTCTGGGGCCTCTGGTGGCCGTTCGTCCTGCTGTCAATGGTGCTTTTTGGTCGTCTCTGGTGCGGCGTGCTCTGCCCGGAAGGTTCGCTCAGCGAATGGATCAGCTGGCGCGGGCTGAACAAGCGCACTCCCCAATGGATCCGCTGGAGCGGCTGGCCGACCATTGCGTTCGTGCTGACGACCGTCTACGGCCAGCTGATCAGCGTTTACGACTACGGCAAGGCTGCCGCGCTGATCCTTGGCGGCTCGACGGTCGCGGCGATGCTTGTCGGCTATCTGTACGGCCGCGGCAAACGTATCTGGTGCCGGCATCTCTGCCCGGTCAGCGGCGTGTTCGGCCTGCTCGCCCGCCTGGCACCGATGCACTACAAGGTGGACGAGGAGCGCTGGCAGGCCAACGAAGGGCCGCGACTGGCCACGCCTAACTGCGCCCCGCTGATCGACATCCGCCGCATGCAGGGCAACAGCGAATGTCACGCCTGTGGTCGTTGCAGTGGCCAGCGCGGTGCCGTCGCCCTCACCGCCCGCTCACCGAACGAGGAGATCCTGATCGTCGGCAACCAGCCGCAGCAGGGCCATTGGGACAGCACCTTGCTGCTGTTCGGAATGATCGGTTTGGCCATGGGCGCGTTTCAGTGGACGGTCAGCCCCTGGTTCATCAGCCTCAAACAGACGGCGGCCGAATGGCTGGTTGATCGCGGCATCTTCTGGCCGCTGGAGGCCAATGCGCCGTGGTGGCTGCTGACCCATCACCCGCAGAACAATGACGCCTTTACCTGGCTGGATGGTGCGGCGATTCTCACCTACATCGGCGCCAGCTCGCTGCTTATCGGCGGCGCGCTCTGGCTGCTGTTGCAGGGCGCGGTGCGACTGATGAAACGAGGCGATAGCGTATTTCATCATCTGGCGCTGACGCTGACGCCACTTGGCGGCGCCGGACTGTTTCTTGGCCTGTCAGCCACCACTATCAAGCTGCTTCGCTACGAAGGTTTCATCCTCGCCTGGGCGCAGCCGGCCCGCGCGCTGCTGCTGGCCGGCGCAATAGGCTGGAGCCTGTACCTGGCCTGGAAGGTGATCAGCCGCTACGGCGCCAACGGCCTGCGTCGGTCGTCCGCCTTCGGCTGCGTGGGCCTGGCCACGGCGGTGGTTGGTTATGGTTGGTATCTGCAGTTCTGGGGCTGGAGCTGACGGGTTCGTTACGGCGGTGGGGAGCGCCGCGCGGCCCACTCTCATGTCTGGACGATGGGCATCGCTCATCCTGCTTGCCGTTCGCGGTCAAGACCGCTCCCACGGGTGGCTTGCGCTTAGGCTATGCGCACTCTTGTGGGTGCGGTCTTGACCGCGAGCTTTTAGCGAAGCCGCGCTGTCGGGTAATTCCGTCAGCCACATCAAACCTACGGCCAATCCCGCCGCGATGGTCCACCCTCATCCTTTATCTCTGTAGGTGGGCCCACCGCCGCCTTTTGGTCGAGGCGTTCTGGTGGGCTGAAGCGGAGCGCCGCCCGGCCCACCGGCAACCAACCACCGATCAACCACGCAAAACAAACGAGGGAAACAGCCGGCCCATACGATCCCAGAGTTTTTGCTGATCGTACGGTGCACGGCTCTCAGCAAGAGAATCATCGAGCATCCGGGCGGTCCGCACGCATTGCACGGCGAACCGTTCGACACCCAGTTTGCGCAGGCGCTGCGCCATGTCCCACAGGCGTTCGGCATCGAACAACTGCCAGTGCACGGTGGTGCGGCACTCGTAGTCCACTCCGCTCGCAACAAGCGCGTGCAGGCTTTTCCAGTTGGCCTCGCCACTCCCTTCGACACCGGTGATCAGCGGGCTATGTTCGGGCAACGCCTTGACGTCGAAGCCCACCCAATCCACCAGCGGCAGCACCTGGCGAAATAGCTTGGGTTTGATACCGGCGCTGTGCAGGCCGATCTTGAATCCCCTGGCCCGAACCTGGTCGATGGCGTCCGGCAGCGCCAGTTGCAGGGTCGGCTCACCGCCGCTGAACACGACCGCTTCGAGCAAACCGACACGCTGGTCGAGAAAGCCGAGCACATCGTTCCAGCTGTGCTCCTGCGCACCACAGGTCGGGATTAGCTGCGGGTTGTGGCAATAGCGACAGCGCCAGCCACAACCTTGGCAGAACAGCACGCAGGCCAGGTGATCGGGAAAGTCGAGCGTGGTCAGGGGCACCATGCCCCCGACCCGTAGCGCAGCGCCCACGACTACCGCGCCAGACCGGCCGCTTGCTCGGTGAAATGGGTACGCTCGCGGTGCTCGGACTGCTTACCGGGGTTGAATGCCGCGACCGGGCGGTGGTAACCCATCACGCGGGTCCAGACTTCACAGCGCTGACGTTGGGCTTCAGGGAGTTGAGTGGATTGAGTCATGTGTTGCTCCTTCGGGGGTGTGGATGGTTTGTTGCTGTAGGAGTGAGTCTGCGCGCCAATGCGAGGCGAGCAAGCCAGCTCCAACGATTCAGACCGATGCGCCAGATGGCGCATTGATCATGCCGATCGCCCGCAAGCTGGCTGCTACAGGCTGGATCGATAGCTACTTGCACCGGAGCGCGCGACGGCCGCGCCCCAGCCGCTAGAGGCTCAGGCGCAGCAGCTCTGTTGCTTGGCGATCAGCACCTCGTCGCATTTCGGGCAGAACTCGTGCTCACCGCTCAGGTAGCCGTGCACCGGGCAGATTGAGAACGTCGGGGTGATGGTCAAGTACGGCAGACGGAACCGCCCGAGCGCCTTGCGCACCAGGTTCTTGCAGGCCTGCGCCGAGGAGATCTGCTCGGCCATGTACAGGTGCAGGACGGTGCCGCCGGTGTATTTGGTCTGCAGCTCGTCCTGCAGCATCAGGGCCTCGAAAGGATCGTCGGTGAAGCCCACCGGCAGCTGCGAGGAGTTGGTGTAGTACGGCGCCTCGGCAGAGCCCGCCTGCAAGATCTCCGGGAAGCGCTTCTTGTCTTCCTTGGCGAATCGGTAGGTGGTGCCTTCGGCCGGAGTCGCCTCGAGGTTGTAGAGATGGCCGGTTTCTTCCTGAAAGCGCACCAGCTGCGCCCTCACATGGTCGAGCAGTTTTACGGTCAAACGCCGACCAGCTTCGGTATGCAAACCGTCGCAGTCCTCGGTGTAGTTGCGCACCATCTCGTGCAGCCCGTTCACGCCAATGGTGGAGAAGTGATTGCGCAGCGTGCCCAGGTATCGCTTGGTATAGGGGTACAACCCGGCATCCATGTGGTGCTGGATCACCTTGCGCTTGACCTCCAGGCTCTGCCGCGCCAGCTCCAGCAGGGCATCGAGGTGATCGATCAGCCCGCTCCAGTCACCGGCGTGCAGGTAGCCAAGGCGCGCGCAGTTGATCGTCACCACGCCGAGCGAACCGGTTTGCTCGGCTGAGCCGAATAGCCCGCCGCCGCGCTTGAGCAGCTCGCGCACGTCCAGCTGCAGGCGACAACACATCGAGCGAACCTGATTGGGCTGCATATCCGAATTGAGGAAGTTCTGGAAGTACGGCAAGCCGTATCGCGCGGTCATCTCGAACAGCCGCTCGGCGTTCTCGCTATCCCAGGGGAAATCATGGGTGATGTTGTAGGTGGGGATAGGAAAGGTAAAAACCCGACCCAGGCCATCGCCCGCCTGCATAACCTCGATATAGGCGCGGTTGATCAGCTCCATCTCGGCCTGCAGATCACCGTAGGCGAAGGGCATCTCCTCGCCACCGATGTAGGGGATCTGCTCGCGCAGGTCCTCCGGGCAGACCCAGTCGAAGGTCAGGTTGGTGAACGGCGTCTGCGTACCCCAGCGCGACGGCACGTTGAGGTTGTAGATGAACTCCTGGATCGCCTGGCGCACCTCGTCAAAACCGAGATTGTCCTTGCGCACGAAGGGCGCGAGATACGTATCGAACGAGCTGAACGCCTGAGCGCCGGCCCATTCGTTCTGCAGGGTGCCGAGGAAGTTGACCATCTGGCCCAGCGCGCTGGAGAGGTGTTTCGGCGGACCCGCCTCGACGCGCCCGGGTATGCCGTTGAAGCCCTCGTTGAGCAAGGTGCGCAGCGACCAACCCGCGCAATAGCCGGCGAGCATGTCCAGGTCATGGATGTGCAGATCGCCCTCGCGATGGGCGATGCCGATTTCCGGGCTGTAGACCTCGTCCAGCCAATAATTCGCAGTGACCTTGCCCGCGACGTTGAGAATCAGCCCGCCCAGCGAATAACCCTGGTTGGCGTTGGCGCGTACCCGCCAGTCCTCGCGCGAGAGGTATTCGTTCATCGACGAGGCGACGTCGACCAGCGACTTGCGATCGCGCCGTAGCCGTCCATGACGCTCGCGATAGACGATGTAGGCGCGAGCCGTGTCGTAGTAGCCCGCCTCCATCAATACGCGCTCGACGGCATCCTGCGCCTGCTCGACCTCCACCACACGCTGCGGCAGGCGCGCCAGGACCTGGGCCGCCAGCGCCTGGGCAGTGGCCTGTTCGAATTCACCGGTCGCCTGGCCCGCAGCCTCAATTGCAGCACCAATCTTGTTCAGTTCGAACGTCACCAGCCGCGCATCCCGCTTGCGCAGCGAGACCGGCCGACTCACTTCCTCACGCCCCTGCATCACGCCTCCATCACCATATGTAGTTGAAAAAATAACTTCAAACACTAGATGGTGTGAATGTAGGCAATTGCGCTGCATAGCGAATTGACCATAGTCAATTCATCCTGGCCGTATTTTAAAAACAGCCCACGGCAGCTACGGTCGCGGATCTTGTCTGTGATCAAGGAAGACGGGGGACACGTGCTCCTAGGATGCCACGTCGAATAATCCCGGACAGGTACCGGTGGAGGAACCATGCTGACCGAAACATCCCTCGTTGCGGACCTCCGCCGACACCACCTGTTCAGCCGGTTGCCCGAAGCGGCGCTGCAGGAGGTATGCGCCTCGGCCAACCTCAAGCGCTTGCCAGCGGGCGCCTCGCTGTTTCATCAGGGCGACAAGGCCGAGCGGTTCTATTTCCTGTTCACCGGTCAGGTAAAGCTGCACCGCGTGGTCTGCGACGGCCAGGAAAAACTGGTCGAGGTCATCCGCGCCGGCGAGTCCTTTGCCGAAGCCTTGCTGTTCACTGGCGCACCGAACTACCCGGTCAGCGCCACGGCCCTCAAGGCTAGCCTGGTGGCCAGCCTGCACAGCAGCCACTATCGGCGCATGCTCGAGCAACACCCGAGCATCTGTCTGGATATTCTTGGCACCTTGAGCATCCGCCTGCATCAGCGCCTGAACGAGATCGATACCCTGACGCTGGCCAACGCCAGTCATCGCGTGGTGCGCTTTCTCTACCAGTCGCAGGAGGACGACAGCGGCGTGGTCACCCTCGACGTGCCCAAGCGTCTGATTGCCTCCAAGCTGGGCATTCAGCCGGAGACCTTTTCGCGCATCCTGCACCGGCTCATCGAGGCAGGAATGATCAGCGTGCAGCGCCGGCGTATCGAGATACTCGACAGTCAGGGCTTGGCCGCCTATCAGGATTGAGCTGCGGCAGATTGCCCCAGCTTCTTGACGGTTGTCATGGGCCGTGTCCCGATTGACGCGGATACTGGTGTTGGCTCTATCAGATCGGGAGAACAGCATGTCCACACCCCGCCTGCCCCTGGTGTACGCCTGCTCTGGCTGCTCCAACGTGGCGCAACTGGCCAATACCATTGCGGTACGCCTGGACCGCGCTGGCCTGGCAGAAATGTCCTGCATCGCCGGCGTCGGCGGTCGGGTCAGCTCGCTGGTCAACAAGGCCAACTCCGGTCGACCGATCCTCGCCATCGATGGCTGTCCACTGCATTGTGCGCGCGCCTGTCTGGCGCAGCACGACGTTGTCGCCAACGTTCATATCACCCTCAGCAGCTATGGCCTGCGCAAACGTTACCGCGAAGACTGCTCAGAAGCCGAAGCCGATGCGCTGTTCGAGGACATGTGCAACATCATCGCCAGCGACCGTATGAAACCACGGCACCGACTTCGCTCGGTGTAGCGCCTTGCCAAGGCGCCACAGAACGCGGCCTGTCGGTGCACGTGAGCAGAGCTGGCTCAGGCACCCACCGGCTGCGCGCGTCCTGTCAGGGCAACTTCCTGCCCTGCGCCCTGCAGGAGTTTCCACAGCCACGACGGCAGCAGGTCCGGGTCCAGGCTGTCGATCAGGTTCTTGATTGCCAGACCCAGCTCGGTATCACCCTCGATCACCAGCCGGCGACGGAAGAACAGCGTATCCGGATCCTCCTGACGGCTGGCCAGCAAAAGGAACTCCCGCCAGTTGCCCCGAATGGTTACCTGAACCGGCGCCTGCTCGGCGATGCGCAACTTCTGCCGGTCGCAACTCAGGCACCAGGCCAACTTGAGATCGACGACTTCCAGCCGCATCCAGTGACCCTCCAGCACCTCGAAAGCCTGGTCGGCCAAAGGCTCAGCGAAGACCTGATTCAGGCTGCGCTCCAGCGCGATACGTTGCAGCGTAAATGGGGTTCGCGCCGCCAGCGGCAGCAAGCGCTCGCCCAGTTTCAGCAAATGCGCGCGAGGCTTCAGCATAATCCGGCCTCCTCGGCGCGCAGCATGCCCGGCTGGCCATGCCAGTAACCGTTGCAGCCATCGACGGCAAGCGGTGGCAGGCCGCCGTTGCGCACCGCATCGAATGCCTGGACAACCTCGATCATGCCCGACGCGCGCGGGCTCAGCCGGAGCAGTTCAGCGCCGCTGTCGACCAACGCCGGATAGTCGGCTAGCAGATTGCTGACCGAGGCGGACATGGTCTGGATACCATTGATGGTAAACAGCGCCTCGCCTTCCTGGCTCAACAGCGGTATACCTTCGGGATAGTTCTGGCAGCAGAATTGGCAATCGTCCTTCGGCCGGTTTTCCGCGCGGGCCGTGAAGCAACGCGCCGAGTAAGCCAGCGGCAGGTGGCCGTAGGCGAAAATCTCGATTTCCGGCATGCCAACGTCGAGCTGCGCCAACTGCGCCCGGGCGTCACGGATCATCGCCCCGGAGATTTCCACTGGCGGCACCCAGCGCTGCATGCCGCTGCTGACCAGTTCGGCCAGTGCATGGCCGTTATAGAGGTTGAGCGCCGGACCACCGACGAAGGGCACCCCCTTCTCGGACAAATACTGCACCGCCCCCATGTCATTGGCTTCGACCAGTAGCTCGTCGTTATCGCAGAGCCGGCGCAGACTGGCCAGCTCAGATGCGGCTTCGACCAGCGTCAGACCGGACAGCACCACCTGCGCTGCCGATTGCTGCTTCAGCTCACGGGCCAGGCCCATCCAGTCGTCCAGCCCCATGTCGCGGCGCTTGGAACAGACGGTTTCGCCGAGATAGATCACATCCAGCGGCATGCCTGCCATGTCGGCGTAAAAATTCAGGGTTTGCTGGCGATCCCAATAGAACAGCACGGGGCCTAAGCTGAGTTTCATAACTGCTCCTTGCTGAAGAGATTCACTGCCACGCTCGGTGGTAAGCGCCGAGGGTCGTTTGCGAACCCTCCGACAGGCCGTCGAGGACCTCACGCCAATCTGGTTGCACGACATAACGCTGCGGCGCCTGCAAATACGCATCCAGCGCCGAGCGCCAGACGCGAGTGACTTGTTCGACATAAGCGGGACTGCGTTGCCGCCCCTCGATCTTCATCGCCGTCACGCCAATGCTGGCCAGCTCGGGAATAAGGTCCAGGGTATTCAGGCTGGTGGGCTCCTCCAGTGCATGGAAGCGCTGGCCGTTGACCATGAAACGGCCCTTGCACAGCGTCGGATAGCCCGCCGATTCGCCCTCGGCGTAGCGATCGATGAGCACGTTATTCAGTCGCGAGGTCAGCCCCTCGGGCTCCTCGCTCCAGCGCACCGCCTTGGCGGGCGAGCAGACGCCGCACAGATTCGGTGATTCGCCGGTGAGGTAGGAAGACAGGTGACAGCGCCCCTCGGCCATGATGCACAGGCTGCCGAAAGCGAACACTTCGATCGGCACCGGACTGCCGGCGGCGACCTGTTTGACCTGCTTGAGCGACAGCACGCGTGGCAGCACGGCGCGCTTGATGTTGTAACGCTGCTGATAGAAGGCCAGCGCGGCGGCATTGGTCGCCGACCCCTGGACCGACAGGTGCAAATTAAGTTGCGGGTGGCGTTTGGCGGCATACCCCAGCACGCCGGGGTCGGCGGCGATCAGCGCGTCCACGCCCAGATCGGCGGCCTGGTCCACCGCACGCTGCCAGCGGGACCAGCCCTCCGGCTGAGCATAGGTGTTGACGGCAATGTAGAGCTGGCGACGCTTCTCGCGGATCAGTTGCAGCCCTTTATCAAGCTGCTTTGCATCCATATTGAGGCCAGCGAAATGGCGGGCGTTGGTGTCGTCCCGAAAACCGACATAAACGGCGTCGGCACCCTGCTGGACGGCAGCCTTGAGCGCGGGCAGGCTACCTGCTGGACAGACCAAGTGCATGGTAACTCCTAGACATGCAGAATCATGCGCACCCTGCCAGTGGCAGGGTGGCCGTCCGGGTCGGACGGAAAGCCGGCAGTCTAGGTAGGCCTCCGCTGGGAGGCATTGATAAGCGTCAAGGGGAGGAAGCTGGCGCGGAACTCTCAAGGCAACGGCTGCAGCGTTCAGTCGGCCACAGGTAGCGAGGCGGCAGGCCTGACGCTCGAAACCCAGGTTTCGGATCGCGGGCAAACTCACCTAACTGGCTTACCCAACGGACTTACCCAACAGACGAGATGTGGGATTCAGGCGCACGCAATCGTTGCACTGCCTCTACTCGGCTGCGTTATATCCCTTCGTCACCTTCGAACTCTTCAGTGGCACGAGCCACCATCTGCCGCCACGCACCGGACTCTTCAGCGAGCAGACGCATCGCTTTGAGGCTCGACTCGAACGCCTGCTGATAATGCTGCGCGTTGTTCTCACTGGCGGCACGGTCGGCGTGGGCCTGGGCCTCGGTCAGCAGCCGGTTGAACTGGTCATGGTCCAGAGCCATGGAATTCTCCTTATCGTGATGGTGAAAGCTTAGACCGCCATCTGACAAAGACGACTCCCGCCGACTGGCGGAACAGATCGCTGCAGCGTGCCGCCCAGGTGCCCACTCATTTCAACTTCAAGCGCCTTGCGAGTTTGTGCAGGTTGCTCGAGTCGACATCCAGCAACCGAGCCGCCTGCGCCCAATTTTCACCGCAGGCCTCAAGCGCACGGACGATCGCCTGGCGCTGGGCGCCATCGACGGTTTCGCGCAACGAGACGATCTCTGTCTCCGCAGGTAAGGGCTCGGCATCGGCAACCGGCGCGAAAGCGGTCGCGTGCTCGCTATCCAGATCCAGCAGGTCTGGCTCCAATGTGAGAATTTCGCTACGCGAGGCACCGCGACTGAGCAAGCGCAGCGCCGCCCGACTGATCACATGTTCAAGCTCGCGAACGTTGCCCGGCCAGGCATAGCCGAGCAATGCACGCTCGGCGGCCGGTGACAGCCGCATGCTGCGCAGACCCAGCCGGGCGCGATTCAGCTCAAGAAAGTAGCCGGCCAGAATCAGCACATCGTTGCCGCGCTCGCGCAACGGCGGAATCGGTGCCGGATAGACTGAAAGCCGGTGATAGAGATCGGCGCGGAAATGTCCGTCACGTACGCTCTCACGCAAATTGCGGTTGGTCGCGGCAATGATCCGCACATCCACCTGACGCGGCTTGTCGGCGCCAAGCCGCTGGATCTCGCCGTTTTGCAGCGTGCGCAGCAGTTTGGCCTGCACCACCAGCGGCAGCTCGCCAACTTCATCGAGCACCAGCGTGCCACCGTTGGCTGCATCGAAACGACCGGGGCGGTCGGTCGTCGCACCGGAAAAGGCTCCCTTCACATGACCGAACAGTTCGCTTTCGGCCAGCGATTCAGGCAATGCGGCGCAATTTACCAGGACTATAGGCTTGTTGCGGCGCCGCGAGTGGCGATGCAGCCAACGCGCGAACAGCTCCTTGCCGACGCCGGTTTCACCCAGGAGCAACACTGGCAGCTCCGAGTCGGCAACCACTTCCAGCTCACGCAACAGCTCGCGAACCACCGTGCTCTGCCCGAGAATTTCACCGTCGCTAGGTATCTGGGAGGTCTCCAGCACATCGGTTCGAGCGAGGCGCAGGCCGCGGTTTTCATGTTCCAGCCGGGTGATGCGGATGGCTGCCTCAATCACCAGCGTGTAGCGCTGCAGGTCCCGCCGCGCGTCGTCATCGAAAGTGCCGGCGTGCAGCGCATCGAGAGTCAGCGCCCCCCACAGCTTGCCCTCGACGAACAGGCTCACACCCATGCAATCGTGCACCGGCAAGGGCTCACCGACGTGCTCGTCCAGCAGTCCGTCGTACGGATCGGGCAGCCGACTATCAGGCTCGAACCAGGTGGGTTCACGCTGGGAAAGTATGGCCGCCAAGCGAGGATGCTGAGCCACCACGAAGCGTCGGCCGAGCGCCTCCTGCACCAGCCCCACCGCAGCCAGGGGGCGCAGTGTGTCATCGTCGAGACGTAGCAATACTACCGCCCCACAGCGAAATCGCTGATGCAGCGTATGCACCAGGCGTTGCAAGCGAACCGCGTTAGGCAGTTCAGTGACAAGGTCGGCCAGCAGCCCTTCTTCCATCATGGTCTTTACTACCCTCAAGGTTTTTAAAACCCTACACCGCCCAGGTAAATATCACCACAAATAATATTTTTCCTTTAATAATCAATTACTTGAACATGGCATAGGGCTTGCGTTGTATGGCGTAACTCCCCCTCCACGGAACCCTGCCATGACGACTGCGCTTACCGAACAAACACTGGGCAATCTGGCCTGCCTGATCCCTGGCGCCACCCGCGTGTTTCGCCAATACAAGCTGGACTTCTGCTGCGGTGGCAATACCCCGCTGCGCGACGCCGCCCTGCAACGCGACCTTGATGTGCAGGTCATTGCAAGCGAGCTGGCTGCGTTGGCAAGCGAATCGGGGACCGAGACAGACTGGCGCAACGAGCCTGCCGGAGTCTTGATCGAATACATTCTGGAACGCTTCCACGAGCGTCACCGGGACCAGTTGCCCGAACTCATCCGCCTGGCCACTCGAGTCGAACAAGTGCACGGCAACAAACATGATTGCCCCAACGGGCTTGCCGAACACCTCTGGAGCATGCAGCAGGAGCTGGAAAGCCACATGCTCAAGGAAGAGCAGATCCTCTTTCCGCTGCTGCGCCGCGACATGCAATTGCCACAGACACAGGGTCCCATTTCAGTGATGCGCTACGAACACGAACAGCACGGCGCCGCCCTTCAGCGCCTGGCTGAACTGACCAACGACATCACCCCGCCAGAGAACGCCTGCAATACCTGGCGCGCACTGTACCGCGGGCTTGAAGAGTTGCGCGGCGACCTGATGCAGCACATTCATCTGGAAAACAACATCCTCTTCGCCCAGGCATCTGCGCGCTGAAGCGGCATTAATGCTACGGGCCAGACGGCCCGTCTCCCTGCAGTACCGGAGATGCGTATGAAAGCAATTATCCAACCCCTCGCCTGGGGCCTGGCAATGGCATCGATGCTGGCGCTGGCCAGCGGCGTAGCACTCGACGTGGTGGTCGATACCGCACAGGCAACGGTTCTTCACGACGGGCATGGAGCACACGCCGCGCCACCCGTTGGCGGTGAACAGCAGTGGGCCACCGATGCCGCGCTGCGCGAAGGCATGTCGCGCCTTCGCCAGGCGGTCAATGCCGCACTGCCGGCCGATCCGGCGCAATCGATCAGCGAGCGCCAGGCCCTGGCGCTGCAAGCTAACATTGAGGACGGCGTTTCCTACCTGATCGCCAATTGTGAATTGGACGCACAGGCTGACGCCGCACTGCACGGGTTGCTCGCCGACCTGCTCGGCGGCGCCAACGCACTGGCCGAGCCTGCCCAACGAGGCGAAGGCGCTCAACAGATCCGCACCGCGCTTCAGCGCTATCCGACCCTGTTCGCCCCGCCTCACTGGAACGAAACCGTACAGTGAGATGAGCAGCAAGCAATGTCCTGCTGGATGCAGCCCTACCTTCGCGCTCATCCGGCCTGCATCAATAGTTGGACATGGCACTTGGGCTAGGCTCTGATAGACGCCTGACGACGCTCTAGACTCTTGCCTCGGCCGGTCTGCATGAGCGCAGTTACCGTTCCGCTCGCAGCTCGATTGCGGACAACTCATTATTAGAAATAAGGATGCCTTGCATGGTGCTTCACCGCGTACATAATCAGATTCTTCGCAGCCACCACCTGTTCGAACCGCTCAACGACGAACAGATGGACGAGCTGATGAGCGCAAGTCAGCTGCTCAACCTGGACAAGGGCGACAACCTCTTTCACCAGGGCGAACCGGCGCATTCGTTCTATTTCGTGATTTCCGGAGCGGTCAAGATCTACCGCCTGACGCCGGACGGGCAGGAGAAAGTCTTCGAGGTGATTGGCAATCGCCAGACCTTTGCCGAAGCGATGATGCTCATGGACACACCGAACTACGTCGCCTCGGCCCAGGCCGTCTGCCCGACCCAGGTGTATCGATTCTCCAACGCGGCGTACATGCGTCTACTGGAGGCAAACCAGAAGCTTTCCTTCGCCCTGCTCGGCAAGCTCAGCGTGCGCTTGCACCAGCGCATCAATGAAATCGAAACCCTCTCGCTAAAGAACGCCACGCACCGCGTGGTGCGCTATCTGATGACGCAGCTGGCGCGGTTGAAGGAAGAAGGCAACAGCTTCGAGCTGCCCATGGCCAAGCAGCTGATCGCAGGCCATCTGTCGATTCAGCCGGAGACATTTTCACGGATCATCAGGCGCTTGATCGACGAAGCGATCATCACCCAGGAAGGCCGGCAGATTACCGTTCTCGATCGCCAGCGCCTCGAATCCTTCGAGTGACAACCGTGCCCGACGCCCGCTCATCGGCCCCTCGGGGCAACCTGTACCGACGCGAGAAGCTCTTGCAACTCGTTGATTACTGTCAACCGCGAACAGCAGCTGCACATGGCAAGCTGAAACCGACCTAAAGAGGACGCTGCCATGCCCACATGCCTGTACTGCCAGCAACCCAACCCGCCGCAGGAAGCCGAATGCAGCAACTGCGGCATGCCCCTCCCCGCCCTCGCCGACACCGCAGGAGAACGACGCCAGAAACGATTTTTCTGGTTCTGCATCGGTCTCACCGTGTTCTGCGCGGTGATGATTGTCTGGTTGCCGCGCCATCTCTTCTAGTCGAACGGCCAGGCATGCGCGGACGGTAGGTGGATCACGCTTCAGCGATCCACCTACCGATGCACGGTGGTGTAGAACGCGACAGCCGCCCTACGAATGCAGTGCCTCACTGCTCGCCTCGCTATAAATCGACCGCAGGATGGACCGCGCCCCACCGATCCGCCGAGCGCTGTCGCGGTGGATCTAAACGGCGACATTTCCCTGCGAATGCAGCGCCCTTTACCACGCGCCTCTCTATACATCGACCATCGGGTGGGCCACACCCCACCGAGCCACGGCATGGCCATCCACCGCGCGATGCCGCGGTGGAAGCGAAAAGCGACGTTCGCCTTACGGCTGGGTCAGTTGCTTATAGAGCTGCGGTAGGCGGAATGGCAGCTGTTGCGGTTCCTTGATCAAGGTATAGCCATTGGCGCCGAACATGTAGGGCAGGTAGTCGCCGGCTTCCCGATCGATGGTGATGCAGAACGGCAGCAGCCCCTGACGCCGTGCCTCGAGCACTGCCTCGCGGGTGTCTTCAACACCGTAGCGGCCTTCGTACAGGTCCAGGTCGTTGGGCTTGCCGTCGGTGACCAGCAACAGCAGCTTGCGCCGCTGTTTGCACTTGCCGAGCAGCTCGGTGGCCTGGCGGATGGCCGCGCCCATGCGGGTGTAATAACCAGGCTTGAGCGCCTGGATGCGACCACGGGTGTCGTCGCCATAGCGCTGTTTGAAGCTCTTGAGTTCCTGCATTCTGACCTGCTGCCGACGCAGCGAGGAAAAGCCATACAAGGCGAAATCATCGCCCACCGCCGACAGCGCTTCGCCGAATAGCAGCAGACTGTCGGTGATCACATCGATCACCTTGTGCTCATCGTCCAGGTGCGCATCGGTGGACATCGACAGGTCGGCCAGCAGCAGGCAGGCCAGGTCGCGACGGTTCTGCCGCTGCTCCATGAACAAGCCGCGCTCGGCGCACTGACCATGCTGTCGCTCGACGTGAAAGTCGAGCCAGGCCTGCATGTCCAGCTCGGAACCCTGGGGTTGCCCCCGCAGCCATTGACGATCGTTACGCAGGTGCTCGAACTGCCGGCGCAGCTTGCGCGCCAGCGGGCTCAGCCGCAGTGGCAGGCCCATGGGTTCGGAACCGCGCGGCAGCATCATCTGCAGGCTGACGAAATCGTCCTGCATGCGCTGCTTGCGATAGTCCCACTCGGGCAGCTTGACGCCCTCGCCGAGCGGAATGTCATCCACGTCGGCAGGCGGCAAGTCGAGGTGCAGCTTGAGGCCGCCACCCTTGCGCATGCGCTGACGCGACATGGCGATTTCGTCGAGGTCTTCGGCAACGCGCGAGGCATCCTCGTTCTCGCTGTCGTCACCCTGGCGGTCCAGTTCGACATGCTCGGACCAACTGAACAGGTTTTCCAGGCGGAACAACATCAAACCGCCCTTGCTGGTGCTGTCCTCGACGCGCTTGGCACGCTTGCGCATGCCCTTCTGCTCGGTCGGCAGTGCCTGCAGGTTGTTGTCTTCATCTTCCTCGGCAAGCTCGGTCGCTTGCGGCACACCGAGATTTTCTGCCGGGTACAACCACATTGGCAGTGGCCAGGGGGCCACTTCGCTGCGCGGAAACTGCTCGACGCTGCCTGGCTCACGAAGAGCCTGGCAGATTGCACGTTCCAGCGCGGCCTCGGCGCGGGGCAGCGTGTCCGGGTCAGGCCGCAGTTGCAGATGGGCTTCGACCAACCGCTCGTAGCGCGGACGCATGGCGGGGAAACGTTCGAGGATGACCTGCGTCCAGCGTTGATTGTCACGCGCCCAATGGCGCATTTCGCCCGCCTGCGCTGCGAGCAGCGCCAGCCAGCGATAAAGATCCTGGTTGAGTGAAACTTCGGGGTATACGGCAAGGTTCTGCGGCAGCCGCAGATTACTTGCATCGCACCAGGCGACCGGCAATTGCTTGCAGGTGCCGGCGACTTGTTGCAACAGGGTACGGCGCAGCATCAGATCGCGTGCGTTGGCCGCCTCGACACCTATTCCACTGGCGCCACCCATGGCGCGGAACAGGACCGACAGCGGTCGATGCATGCTCTCCAACGAGACGCTGGCTTCCGGAAAGTCCGGACTGGCGCGACGGGTGATGAAACGGTGCCAGACGCTGCCGACCCACTCTTCGACTTCGATGGTAAAGGCCATTGCAATCACTCCGTAGCGTTGTTCAAAAACAACAACGGCCCGCTCATGTCAGCCGGGCCGTTGCTCATGTCGCGATAAGACTCAGGCTGCTGCGACGGCTGCAGACGCGTCAACCGTTACCCGGCCACGCTGTCTGAAGCTGTAGAGGTAGCAGACCAGTCCGATGAAGAAGAACACCCCAGCGATCAGTCGCAACCAGAAGAACACAGCCAGTTGGTCAGTGGTATTCATGAAGGACATCGCTGCCCCATCGGCGGGAATCCGCTGCAACCAGACCTGTACCAGGCCAGCGGCCGTTAGGAACAGAGTGATGGCAACCATCGACACGGTCATCAGCCAGAAACCCCAGATCTCGATGCGCTGAGCACGGGCATCCGGTGCTTCACCCAGACCACGCAGGCGCGGCATGGCGTAGCTGATCATGGTCATCACGATCATGGCGTAGGCACCGTAGAAGGCCAGGTGGCCATGCGCGGCGGTCAGCTGCGAACCGTGGGTGTAGTAGTTCACCGGAGCCAGGGTATGCAGGAAGCCCCACACGCCAGCACCGAAGAACGCAGTCACGGTAGTACCGATAGCCCAGAGCGCAGCGGCCTTGTTCGGATGCTGACGACGACGACGGCTCACCATGTTCAGCGAGAACAGCACCATGGCGAAGAACGGCAGCGGTTCCAGCGCAGAGAAGATCGAGCCGAGCCACAACCAGACCTCAGGTGCACCAATCCAGAAGAAGTGGTGACCGGTACCGATGATGCCGGAGATCAGCGCCATGGCAATGATCACGTACAGCCACTTCTCGATCACTTCACGGTCGACGCCAGTGATCTTGATCAGGACGAAGGCCAGCATCGAACCCATGATCAGTTCCCACACGCCTTCCACCCACAGGTGCACCACGAACCACCAGTAGTACTTGTCGCGCGCCAGGTTTTCCGGGTTGTAGAAGGAGAACAGGAAGAATACGGCGAGGCCGATCAGGCCGGTCATCATGACCATGCTGATGGCGGTCTTGCGGCCCTTCAGCAGTGTCATGCCGACGTTATAGAGGAAGCCCAGGGCGACCACTACGATGCCGATCTTGGTAATCGTAGGCTGTTCAAGGAACTCCCGACCCATGGTCGGCAACAGGTGGTTGCCGGTCATTTCCGCCAGGCCCGCATAGGGCACGAACAGATAGCCGAGGATGGTCAGCACACCCGCCGCAGCGAACACCCAGAACAGGATGATGGCCAGTTTCGGGCTGTGCAGCTCACGGTCCGCTTCCTCCGGAATGAGGTAGTAGGCCGCGCCCATGAAGCCGAACAGCAGCCAGACAATCAGCAGGTTGGTGTGAACCATCCGCGCTACGTTGAACGGCAGCAGTGGGAACAGGAAGTCACCGATGACGTACTGCAGGCCCATGATCAGGCCGAACAGGATCTGTCCGACGAACAGCATCAGCGCAAACACGAAGTAGGGTTTGGCGACGGCCTGCGATTGGAATTTGAGATGCGGATTCATGATGCTCATCTCTCAGCCCTCCTTGTTTGGCGGCCAGTTATTGGTATCAATCTTCGACGTCCACTTGAGGAACTCGGCCATATCGTCGACTTCCTGCTCGGTCAGATTGAACTGCGGCATCGATCTGCGTCCCGGTACGCCCAGCGGCTGAGCTTTCATCCAGGCCTGCAAGAAGGGCTTGAAGGCCGCATCTTCACCGCGACGAACGAAAACATTCCCCAGTTCCGGCGCAAAGTAGGCACCTTCACCGAGCAGGCTGTGGCAGCCGATGCAGTTGTTGTTTTCCCAAACCTCTTTGCCTCGCACCACCGCTTCGGTCATTTCCGACTCATTGGATCGCTCTGGAAAGGTTTGCTCTGTGTGATAGGTCAGGCCCAGAAACACCAGGAAGAAGAAAACGCTTCCCCCGAAGTAGATATTTCTGGCCATTCCCTTGGTAAAGGTCTCGGACATGGTCGCCTCCTCATGGCGTTGGCGGGGCCATTTTAAGAAGGGACCTATCGAAACCTGCTTGATGCCAATCAAGAAAAACCTGAACGTGGCACTGGGTCTTTACGGATTCACGGGCGCCGGCGGCTGGCCGTGTATCCGGCCAGCTGGTTACGGGGTTTTGGCGAAAAGACGAGAAAGAATCGGATCGAGCGAAGGGGGTTTCAACGGTGGACGCGCGGCCTGCAAGAGGCAGGCTAGACAAGCTGAGGGGGCGTACAAGCAGGTTTTACCTGCTCGCCATGCAGCCGTTACAGGCTCATCGCCAGCAGGATGCCGCCGGCCATCGCCAGAGGCCAGCCGAGCAGAAGCAGGCGCCAGAGAGGCGGCGCATGGCGCAGCTCCATGAAGCCTTCGGTGATCACCCAGGCCTTAACCAGCGCGACGGCCAGTACCGCGCCTGCAAGCAGCAGTGTCGATCCGGCATTACCGAGCAATACGGTAGCCGTGGACAGGATGGCGAGCGCCAGCCAACAGCCGATCAGCACTTTTGAAGCGGACATCGCAAGCTCCTCAGTTGATGACGTAGACCAGCGGGAACAGCAGCACCCAGACCATGTCCACCATGTGCCAGTAGAGCACCCCGGATTCCAGCCCCGCGCAGTCATGCACGCCGTAGGCGCGTCGACGGCAGCGTTCGGCCATCCAGCCAAGGATGACCAGGCCCAGCAACACATGCAGAAAGTGGAAGCCGGTGAGAATCCAATAGAGGGTGAAGAAGGTGTTGTGCTCAAGCCCCAAGCCAAGCCCGGAAAGGTGGCTGTATTCGTTCAGCTTGAGCACTACGTAGACGCAGGAGCTCAGCAGTGCACAGAGCAATAACACCGCTCCGCGCTGCGGCCGCGCCAAACGTACCTGCTCCACCGCCAGGGCAGCCAACAGACCGGAGGTCAGCAGGCTGAGCGTGAGCACCAGCCCGATTGAGCTATCCAGAGCCGCGCGGCTTTCACGAAACAGCTCGGGATTGAGCAGCTGGGTAATCGCGAACGCCAGGATCAGGATGGCGAAAACTGTCAGCTCGGCAAGAATGAAGAACCACATCGCCAGATCGCCTGGCAGACGGCGAGAGAGACTGGTGCTATCAACCGAAATAGACATCGACTACATCCATCAGAGCTGCGACGGTTTGCGGATCGTCCGACAGTGGCTCAGCAAGACAAGCCATGCAGGCCTCGCGCGGGCTCATGCCGGAGCGAATCATCCGTGCGGTGAAAATCAGCAAGCGGGTCGAGGCGACCTCTTCGAGGTCATGCTGTTCGAGCCGGCGTAGTGCCTGCCCCAGCTTGACCACTTGCGCCGCCAGAGCGGCATCTACCTGCGCCTCCTTGGCAACGATGCGCTGCTCCTCGGCCTCCGCCGGGTAGTCGAAACGCATGGCGACGAAACGCTGTCGCGTACTCGGTTTCATACCCTTGAGCAGGTTCTGGTAGCCGGGGTTGTAGCTGACCACGAGCATGAAACCCGGCGGCGCTTTCAAGGCTTCGCCGGTGCGCTCGATGAACAGCTCGCGACGATCGTCGGCCAGCGGGTGCAATACCACAGCGGTGTCTTGCCGGGCCTCGACCACTTCGTCCAGATAGCAGATGCCGCCTTCACGCACGGCGCGAGTCAGCGGGCCATCCTGCCACCAGGTGCCCTGGGTACCGATCAGATGACGACCCACCAGGTCAGCAGCGCTCAGGTCGTCATGGCAGGCCACGGTGTACAGCGGCAGGTTCAGCTGGTGTGCCATGTGCTGCACGAAGCGGGTCTTGCCACAGCCGGTTGGGCCCTTGATCAGCACCGGCATGCCGTGCTTCCAGGCCTGTTCAAAGAGCACCTCTTCATTGCCCAGCGACTGGTAGAACGGAGCACCAGTCAAGCTGACAAGATTCTCGGGCGCATTCATTGGCGATACCTCACTGCAGCGGTGGATTTGACTAACGCCAAACTAATCGTCGCCCCGCCGCACCTCAAGCCGCACGCCAGCGAAGCTTGATTACGATCAAGCCCGACTGGAAATGGGCCACTACCTGCGCGTAACCACTCGGCTCGATGCGCAATTTCCCTCCGCTTTTGCCTCGCCTATCCGCCCCCGCGACACGGCGTCACGCCTGGGCTATAGCGGATCGTCTCTTGATTGCCATCAAGCGCTTCCACCCAGAACCCGCCATAGGATGCAGCCGCACACAGCACGACCCGGGAACTGCCACACCGTTGCCAATAGCAGGAACCGCACGAAGCGGTCAGAGGAGAAACAGTATGAGCAAACCATTACTGGCGGGCATTATCGCCGGCGTTTCACTGCTCGGCCTGGCAGTTGCCCAGGCTGCAGCGAATCCGGAAAGCGCGGACGCGGCCTACAAGGGCCGGGCGTCGACCATCGACCCGGCCAGCGCCCAGGTCGTCCACTCGCCTGGCGCGCCGGACTTGAGCGCGGCCGAATTCGAGAAAGCCAAGGAAATCTACTTCCAGCGCTGCGCTGGCTGCCACGGCGTGCTGCGCAAGGGCGCCACAGGCAAGCCGCTAACGCCCGACATCACGCAGGAACGCGGCCAGGAGTTCCTCGAAGCCCTGATTACCTACGGCTCGCCGGCGGGCATGCCGAACTGGGGAACGTCCAACGCGCTGACCAAGGATGAAATCACCTTGATGGCGAAGTTCATCCAGCACACCCCGCCGACACCGCCGGAGTGGGGCATGGCCCAGATGAAGGACACCTGGCACGTGCTGGTCAAGCCCGAAGACCGCCCGACAAAGCAGATGAACAAGCTGGATCTGCCCAACCTGTTTTCCGTCACCCTGCGTGACGACGGCAAGATCGCCCTGATCGACGGCAAGACCAAGGAAATCGTCAAAACCATCGACACTGGCTATGCGGTGCACATCTCGCGTATGTCCGCCTCCGGCCGTTACCTGTTCGTGATCGGTCGCGACGCCAAGATCGACATGATCGACCTCTGGGCCAAGGAGCCAATGAAGGTCGCCGAGATCAAGGTCGGTATCGAGGCGCGCTCGGTGGAAACCTCCAAGTTCAAGGGCTACGAGGACAAATACGTGATCGCCGGCGACTACTGGCCGCCGCAGTACACCATCATGGACGGCGAGACGCTCGAACCGCTGCAGATCGTCTCCACCCGCGGCATGACCGTCGGCACCCAGGAATACCATCCGGAGCCTCGCGTCGCCGCGATCATCGCGTCCCATGAACACCCGGAGTTCATCGTCAACGTCAAGGAAACCGGCAAGGTCATGCTGGTCAACTACGAAGACATCGACAACCTGACGACCACTATCATTGGCACCGCACCGTTCCTGCATGACGGCGGCTGGGACGTCAGCCATCGCTACTTCATGACGGCGGCGAACAACTCCAACAAAGTCGCGGTAATCGACTCCAAGGAGCGCAAACTCGCTGCACTGGTGGATGTCGGCAAGATTCCGCATCCGGGCCGTGGCGCCAACTTTGTCCATCCAAAGCTAGGCCCGGTCTGGGCGACCAGCCACCTGGGTGATGAAACCATTTCGCTGATCGGCACCGATCCGGACAAGCATCCCGACCAGGCCTGGAAAGTGGTCGAAACACTCAAGGGCCAAGGTGGTGGTTCGCTGTTCATCAAGACCCATCCGAAGTCCAACCACATCTACTTGGACACCACCTTCAACCCGGACGCTAAGATTAGCCAGTCGGCTGCTGTGTTCAAGATTGACGACCTGGGCGCTGGCTTCACCGTGTTGCCGATCGCCGAGTGGGCCGGAGTGACAGACGGCGCCAAACGCGTCGTTCAACCGGAGTACAACGAAGCGGGTGACGAGGTCTGGTTCTCCGTCTGGAGCGGCCAGGACGAGCAATCGGCCATCGTTGTGGTCGATGACAAGACGTTAAAGCTGAAAAAGGTGATCAAGGACAAGAGGTTGATTACCCCAACCGGTAAATTTAACGTCCATAACACTCAGCACGACGTGTACTGAGTAAAACCGAGGGGGACGTCAAGATCCCCCTCTAGCCTTGAGGAAGTAACTCATGAAGAAAATTCTAATCCCACTGCTCGCCCTCGGCGGCGCGATGGTTCTGCAGCCCGCCATGGCTCAGGACGGTGAAGCGCTGTTCAAGAGCAAGCCCTGCGCGGCCTGCCACAGCATTGACGCCAAGATGGTCGGCCCGGCCTTGAAGGAAGTCGCCGCCAAGTACGCTGGCCAGGAAGGCGCTGCTGACCTGCTCGCCGGTCACATCAAGAACGGCACCCAAGGCAATTGGGGTCCGATCCCGATGCCACCAAACCCTGTCACCGAAGAAGAAGCCAAAACCCTCGCTGAGTGGGTTTTGAGCCTCAAGTAACACCCAAGGAGGACATCATGTTTCAGTCCCGACATGCAGCATTCGGTTTGGGGCTCAGCCTGATGTCCCTCCTTCCCTTTTCCGCTGCCCTGGCCGATATGCCTACAGTCGCTCGCCAGGCACAGCTCGAACACCTGCTGGTGCAGGACTGCGGCTCCTGCCACGGTCTGCGTATGACCGGCGGCCTTGGCCCGGCATTGACCCTCGATGCCATCGCCAGCAAATCCCGTGAAAGCTTGATCGCCACCGTGACCCACGGTCGGCCCGGCACTGCTATGCCCGGCTGGAATGCCCTGCTCGACGAGCAGGACATCGCCTGGCTGGTCGACCTACTGCTCGAAGGATACCCAAGGCCATGAAGCGTCCATCCCTGTTGCTCGCCGTTACCTGCCTGTTGCTCGGGGCCTGTGCCCAGCAACCGTTGCGCGGCACCGGTGACCTGGGCGTCGTGGTGGAACGCGCCACCGGTGCTCTGCAAATCATCGAAACCAGCGACCAGTCGCGGCTGGCACGTGTCGAGGGCCTGGGCGATCTGTCCCACGCCTCGGTGGTGTTTTCCCGCGACGAGCGCTTCGCCTATGTATTCGGCCGTGACGGCGGCCTGACCAAGGTCGACCTGCTGCGCCAGCGCATCGACCGGCGCGTCGTGCAGGGCGGCAACAGCATCGGCGGCGCCATCAGCCAGGACGGCAAGCTGATCGCGGTGGGCAACTACGAGCCGGGCGGCGTCAAGGTGTTCGACGCCGAAACGCTGGAGCTGGTCGCCGATATTCCCGCCACGCCACTGGCCGATGGCAGCCGCAATTCGCGCGTGGTCGGCGTGCTCGACGCGCCCGGCCGCCGCTTCATCTACAGCCTGTTCGACACCAATGAAACCTGGCTGCTGGACTTCAGCCAGGGCAACACCCCGGCCATCACCCGCTTCAAAGACATCGGCAAGCAGCCCTACGATGCACTGCTCACGCCGGACGGCCGCTATTACATCGCCGGCCTGTTCGGCGAGGACGGCATGGCCAAGATCGACCTCTGGCACACCGCCCGCGGGGTCGAGCGGATCATCGACGGCTACGGCCGCGGCGAGGAAAAGCTCCCGGTCTACAAGATGCCGCATCTGGAAGGCTGGACCGTGGCCGGTAATCAGACCTTCGTACCCGCGGTCGGCCAGCACCGCGTGCTGGTGATGGATTCGCAGAGCTGGAAGCAGACCGACGCCATCGACGTCGCAGGCCAGCCGATCTTCGTCATGGCGCGGCCGGATGCACGGCAGATCTGGGTGAACTTCGCCCACCCGGACAACGGCAAGGTGCAAGTCATCGACACTGAAACCCACGAGATCATCGCCCAGCTGGAACCCGGCCCCGCCGTGTTGCACATGGAATTCACAGCCCGCGGCGACCAGCTCTGGCTGTCCGTACGCGACGGTAACGAAGTACAGGTCTGGGACCCGTACACGTTCAAGCTCCTCAAGCGCCTGCCGGCCGACAGCCCAAGCGGCATTTTCTTCAGCAGCCGAGCGCACGAGACGGGATTGTGACATGCACATCGACAGCCTTAGCCGCCGCCTGATCGACCGTTTTCAACACGGCATGCCGCTGTGCGCCGAGCCCTATCGTGCCATGGCCGACGCCCTTGAATGCAATGAAGACGACGTACTGGCCTGCCTTGAGCATCTGGAAGACAGCGGCGGCCTGTCACGCATAGGCCCAGTGTTCGAGCACAGCCGCGCTGGCGCCAGTACGCTGGTGGCCCTTGCCGTACCTGAAGAACGGTTGGAACAGGTCGCGGAACTGATCAACCGCTACCCCGAGGTCAACCACAACTATCTGCGCGAGCATCGCTACAACCTCTGGTTCGTGCTCACCGGGCCGGATCGTGCGCATATCGACGCGCTGTTGGCCGCTATCGAAGCGCAGACCGGACTCGCCCCGCTCGACCTGCCCATGCGGGCGGCCTACCGCATCGACCTCGGCTTTCCCATTGGAGAGGCGCCATGACCTTACGCCTGAACGACTTCCAGGCAATGCAGCTGCGTCGTCTGCTCGAAGCAGGCCTGCCGCTGGTTGCGCGCCCCTATCAGGTGCTGGCCGAGCGCGTCGGTGCCAGCGAGGAGGCGGTGCTCGAACAGGTCCGCCACTGGAGCGAGAGCGGGCTGTTTCGCCGCATGGGCCTGGTCATCAAACACCGTGCGCTGGGCTTTCGCGCCAACGCAATGCTGGTGATGGACATCCCCGACGAGCGAGTCGATGAAGTCGGGCACATGCTTGGCCAGGTCGCTGGCGTCAACCTTTGCTATCAGCGCCCTCGGCGGCTGCCGGACTGGCCCTACAACCTGTTCTGCATGGTTCACGGCCGTGAGCGCGAGCAGGTGTGCCGCTTGATCGACAACATGCTCGCCGAACACAGGCTGGGCGATGTGCCGCATCAGTTGCTGTTCAGCACCCGCGCTTTCAAGCAGTGCGGCGGTCGTTACGCACCGCCCGCTGAGCTGGAGCGCGTCCATGGATGAGCTCGACCGCCGCCTGATCAACCGCCTGCAACATGGCCTGCCGCTGGTCCGCCATCCGTGGCAGGCGCTGGCCGATGAGTTGGGCACCGAGCCGCAGGCGCTGCGTGATCGCGTCCAGGCCCTGCTCGAAGATGGCACCCTCACCCGCTTCGGCCCAATGTTCGACATCGAACGCCTCGGCGGCGCCTTTACCCTCGCCGCGCTCTCGGTGCCGGAAGAGCGCTTCGATACGGTCGCCGAAATACTGGCGGCGATGCCTGAAGTGGCCCACAACTACCGCCGCGAACATGCCTGGAACATGTGGTTCGTGCTCGGCTGCGCAACACCGCACGGCATCGCCGAAACCATTGGCCGCATCGAGGCGCAAACCGGCCTGCCGGTGCTCAACCTGCCCAAGGAGGAGACCTACCATGTCGGCCTGCACTTCGCGGTTTGATCCCTCCCGGCAGGCTGAGTTGGCCAAACGCCTGGTTGCGCTCACTGAGGGTGGGTTGCCGCTGGTCGAAGATCCCTGGGGCTGGCTCGCCGAACGGCTGGAAATCAGTGTCGACGACACCCTCACGTTGCTACAGCAGCTGCAGGCCGAAGGCGCCATTCGCCGCATCGCCGCAGTGCCCAACCATTACCGCCTGGGCTATCGCCACAACGGAATGACCGTCTGGGACGTGGACGATGCCGAAATTGCTCGCCTTGGCCCGCTGATCGGCGCGCAAACCTTCGTCAGTCATTGCTATCGCCGCCCGCGCCAGGAGGGCTGGCACTACAACCTGTTCGCCATGGTCCACGGCCGCAGCGCCGAAGAGATTGAGGGCTACCGTGCGCAGATCCGCGCATTGCTCGGCAACGCCTGCCGCGCCGATGACATGCTGGTCAGCAGCCGCATCCTCAAGAAGACCGGTCTTCGTGTGGCCAGCCGTCGCTAGCGCCGCCCGCTAACCCCAGCCCCTCAATCCACTGGGCTCTGCTCCAACTGATGATGTACGTCCAGAACACGCTATTGAGAAGGTAAAGCGCAACAAATTGGGCGGTACTCAGCGGCGCGTTTCCAGGAGTCGTTGCGCAGGGTCCGTAACCCGGCCCACATGCCTCCCAAAAGCGGCGTTCGCGACATTATCGGAACGGATCTGATGCATCCAGCGCAGCCCGCGAGCAGACATTTCGTTCGTGACGAAGACCAGACCCCGCACGCTTCTGATCAATCCGTGCATGTCCCTACAAGAACCAAGGCTTTTGTTGTTTCCAGTCAAGGATCGGTCCGTGTCGCTCGGAGATGCTGCGCCCAACAAACCGCGCAACCATGCGTGATGCGGCAGGAGAAACGCTCATGTTGAGAATCAGCCATTACCTGCGTGCCCTCACCCGGCCCGCCATGCCGGTGCTGGGCGCGCGCAGCTCAGGTGCGAGCCGACCGC
>NZ_AGSX01000062.1 GCF_000235745.1 Stutzerimonas stutzeri SDM-LAC
TCGCTTAACACCTTGCTCCATCGAGTTCTCCAACGGCTCGGGGGAAAGGTGTAAACCTTATTCAGGACGGGACACCGCTAATTTAAAAGTCAGCGAGTAATCACGCTGCGTTCGCTTAACACCTTGCTCCATCGAGTTCTCCAACGGCTCGGGGGAAAGGTGTAAACCTTATTCAGGACGGGACAGTAATACCAAAAAAGCCCGGCATGCCGGGTTTTTTACATCACACCTCTGGCTAGATGGCCGATTCACCTGTTTCGCCAGCCTTGCTTAGTGCAGCCTTCGCCGCGCGCTGCTTGCGAACCTCTTTCGGATCAGCGATCAGAGGTCGATAGATTTCTACTCGCTCGCCCTCAACCAGCGTGCGCTCTTCCGGCTTGGGTACCGCCTTGCCGAAGATGCCCAACGGTGACGTAGCAAGATCCAGCCCAGGAAAATAGCTATCCATTGCCGAACGCAGCGCTGCCTCACGGACGCTGGTGCCCTGGGGCACAGCTAAGCGCAGCAATTTCTGCTTGTCAGCCAACGCATAGACGACCTCAACCGCGATCATTGGCCTATCCATACAGCTGCTTCGCCCTGTCACAGAATGCGTCAACCAGCGTGTTGGCGGCCTGATTGAATAATGGCCCCAAGGTGGCACGGACTAACGGGCCGGCATAATCGAAGGTCAGATCGAGGCTGATCTTGCAGGCTTTTTCGCCCAGCGCCTTGAATTCCCAGATGCCGTGCAGGTGACTGAACGGCCCCTCTTCCAGCGACATCTCGATCCGTTTGCCGGCCTGCAGCTCATTGCGCGTAAGAAAGCGCTGGCTCATGCCAGCCTTTGCTACCGTCATGCTGGCATGCATCTGACTTTCACTGCTGGACAGCACCTCGGTTGCCGAACACCAGGGCAAAAACTGTGGATAGCTGGCTACATCATTCACCATGTCGAACAGCGCATGGGCCGGATAGGGCAGCAGCGCCGAACGTTGAATATGCGTCGTCATTCAGTCCCTTCTACTTCGTCAGCCGACAATCAGCAGCTGGAGCCGGAGCCGACAGCCGCTCACCGAGAGCAAGCGTAAAAACTCAGACCTGCCGCACAGCAGGCTCTTGAGCACGAAAAACGTAAAGTTGCCATTGTCGGGGATAACCGCACCCCTCTCAAGTTTCGCACCGTCGCACCACGCAGGTTATCGCCAGCCGCAACGGGACTCCCTATAATGCGCAGCCTATGGCCAAACAGAAGAAACAGTCCCCCGGGACCATCGCGCTAAACAAGAAAGCGCTACACGACTACTTCATCGAACAGAAATTCGAGGCGGGCCTCGTCCTGGCCGGCTGGGAAGTAAAAAGCCTTCGAGCGGGCAAAGCCCAGCTGGTAGACAGCTACGTCCTGCTCAAGGACGGTGAAGCCTGGCTGATGGGCTGCCACATTACGCCCCTGACCACTGCCAGCACCCATGTGATTGCCGATCCGACCCGCACCCGTAAGCTGCTGCTCAACAAGCGCGAGCTGGGCAAACTGTTCGGCGCCGTGCAGCAGAAGGGGTACGCCTGCGTTGCCCTGTCGATCTACTGGAAAAAGCACCTGATCAAGTGCGATATCGCGCTGGGCAAAGGCAAGAAGGAGTTCGACAAGCGCCACACCGAGAAAGAGCGCGACTCCGACCGTGAGATCCAGCGCGCCATGCGCACCAAGGGGAAAGAAGACTGACCCAAGTTCGTGTCGAGCGGAGCCCGGCCGCTCGACCCTCTCGGCCCTTTCGATCCACCCCGCACCGCCATTGCAGCCCTGCTAGTTCTTCTCCAGCCGTCCCTGACGCCTTTGCGCACGCGCCAACCGCTGCGCTTCTTGCTGCCCTTCCGCTAAAACTTCCTGGACATAGCTGATGTGCTGGTGAATAACGTCGCGCGCGTCATTCGCCCGCCGCGCAATGATCGCGTCATAGAGTTCCTGATGCTGGCTCATCAGCATGTCGCGGGTCTCACTGCGCAGCGCGTACATACCGCCAATATTGGTCACCACGTTGCGTTTGAGCAGATCGAACAGACCGCGAATTGTGTGCAGCAGCACAGCATTGTGACTGGCCTCGGCAATCGCCAGGTGAAAGCGTGCATCAGCAGCGCCCTCCTCAGCGCGAGTGACCGCCCCTTCCCGCGCATAGCAATCCTGCAGCCCTGTAAAGGCCTCCCCCAGGCGCTGCTGGTCAACCTCAGTCGCTCGCAACGCGGCGTAATAGGCGCAGCTGCCCTCTAGCGTATGGCGAAACTCCAGCAAGTCGCGCTGCGCATCAGTGTTGTTCTCAAGCAGATGCAGCAGTGGATCACTGAAGGTCGACCCCAGCGACTCGGCGACGAAATTACCGCCACCATGACGACTGACCAGCAAGCCCTTGGCCGCCAGCTTCTGGATCGCTTCGCGCAGAGACGGACGCGAGACACCGAACTGTTCTGCCAGCACACGCTCGGCAGGCAGTCGCTCACCCGCCTTGAGCGTCCCTTCAAGGATCATCGTTTCGAGTTGCTCGACGATGTTATCCGCCAGCCTCCGCTGGCGCACCACTCCCACTTCCATGATGCCTCTCGATTGGTTTGACCACTGTTATGGAAAGCCAGCGTAGCCAGCCGTTCGCTGCATCGCAACAACCGCCGTTGCGACCAAAGTCTATAGCTTGCTAATTGACGCAGCGGCAAGAGAACTCTTACGCTGGCCAAACTTCGCTGTAAATTGGTAATACCAATTTACAGCAAGAAGTACCCAACAAGAAGAGGACTACGTAATGCGGTCTCCGTTTATCTGCTCATCACCGGTCCGCTCGGGCCCCCACTTGCTCAATTCGACCATGGGAGCCTGACATGTCTATAGGACTGCTCGCCCTGTTTGCCTTTGCCCCGATCCTGTTGGCTGCCGTCCTGCTGATCGGACTGCGCTGGCCTGCCAGCCGCGCCATGCCGGTCGTGTTTCTGTTCACCGCCGCCATTGGCTTGTTCATCTGGGACATGAGCTTTACCCGGATCATCGCCTCGACCCTGCAAGGCCTGGTCATCACGCTGGGACTGCTGTGGATCATCTTCGGCGCGATCCTGTTGCTGAACACACTCAAGCATTCTGGCGGCATCACCGCCATTCGCGCCGGCTTCACCACCATCAGTCCGGACCGCCGGATTCAGGCGATCATCATTGCCTGGCTGTTTGGCTGCTTTATCGAGGGCGCCTCCGGATTCGGCACCCCTGCAGCCATCGCAGCACCATTGCTGGTTGCCGTCGGGTTCCCGGCCATGGCAGCAGTCCTGATGGGTATGCTCGTACAGAGCACGCCGGTTTCCTTCGGCGCGGTCGGCACGCCAATCATCGTCGGCGTTAATAGCGGACTGGATACTGCCACCCTTGGTGCGCAGCTGGTCGCGCAAGGCTCCAGCTGGCCGATCTTCCTGCAGCAGATCACCAGCAGCGTCGCCATTACCCACGCCATTGTCGGCACCGTCATGCCACTGATCATGGCCATGATGCTGACGCGCTTCTTCGGCAAGGAAAAGAGCTGGAAAGCGGGATTCGAGGTGCTGCCTTTCGCACTCTTCGCTGGCCTGGCCTTCACCCTGCCCTATGTTGCCACCGGCGTATTCCTTGGCCCCGAGTTCCCGTCGCTGCTGGGCGGCCTGGTCGGCCTGGCTATCGTCACCACCGCCGCTCGCTTCAAATTCCTGGTGCCGAAAACCAGCTGGGATTTCGCCCCCGCCAAAGACTGGCCAGCCGAGTGGATCGGCACCATCGAGATGAAGCTCGACGACCTGGCGGCACGCCCGATGAGCGCTTTCCGCGCCTGGCTGCCCTACGTACTGGTCGGTGCGATTCTGGTGATCAGCCGGGTCTTCCCACAGGTCACCACCGCGTTAAAGTCCGTGTCGATCGCTTTCGCCAACATTCTCGGCGAGACCGGCATCAGTGCCAGCATCGAACCGCTGTATCTACCTGGCGGGATTCTGGTTGCCGTAGCGTTGATTACCTTCTTCATTCACGGTATGCGCGTGGCGGAGCTCAAGGCTGCTGTAAAAGAGTCGAGCAGCGTTCTGCTCAGCGCCGGTTTCGTCCTGCTGTTCACCGTGCCGATGGTACGCATCCTGATCAACTCCGGTGTCAACGCCGGCGATCTGCCGAGCATGCCGATCGCCATGGCGCGCTTCGTCGCTGACAGCGTAGGCGGGATCTACCCGCTGCTGGCGCCTTCGGTTGGTGCACTGGGCGCGTTCATCGCTGGATCGAACACCGTCAGCAACATGATGTTCAGCCAGTTCCAGTTCGGCGTTGCACAATCGCTGGGCGTTTCCGGTGCGATGATCGTTGCTATCCAGGCGGTGGGTGCCGCCGCCGGCAACATGGTGGCGATCCACAACGTCGTTGCTGCCTCGGCCACCGTCGGACTGCTGGGCCGCGAGGGGATCACACTGCGCAAGACCGTTTGGCCTACGCTGTATTACGTGCTCTTCACCGGTGTGATCGGCATGATCGCAATCTACGTAATGGGTGTGACGGACCCGCTGGTCGGCGTTTGATGCAACATGTGGCCATTGCCCCGGGAACACCCCGGGGCAATGGCGTTTGTAGTGATGCCCTGACCGCGCAATTCACTCGAGCGGCTGATCAGGGCAGCTTTAGATCGGAACACAGCCTTCGTCAATGACGGGCACTCCAAGACTTACCTCGTTTCAATCGGTGAGAACATACGATGATCATTTCTGCTTCCACGGATTACCGCGCTGCCGCAAAACGCAAACTGCCGCCGTTCCTGTTTCACTACGTCGATGGTGGCGCCTACGCCGAGCACACGCTACGTCGCAATGTCGAGGATCTGGCCAGCATCGCCCTGCGCCAGCGCGTGCTGCGTAACATGTCGGAACTCAGCCTGGAGACCCAGCTGTTCGGCGAAACCTTGTCGATGCCGGTAGCCTTGGCCCCGGTCGGCCTGACCGGCATGCTCGCCCGCCGCGGAGAAGTGCAGGCCGCTCGCGCGGCAGACAAGAAAGGGATTCCCTTCACCCTTTCCACCGTGTCGGTCTGCCCGATCGAGGAAGTCGCACCGGCGATCAAGCGGCCGATGTGGTTCCAGCTTTACGTGCTGAAGGACCGCGGCTTTATGAAAAACGCACTGGAGCGCGCCAAGGCCGCCGGCGTTACCACCCTGGTCTTCACCGTCGACATGCCCACCCCCGGGGCCCGCTACCGCGACGCGCATTCAGGCATGAGTGGCCCCAACGCCAGCGTGCGGCGCATTTTGCAGGCCATGGCGCACCCGCTCTGGGCCTGGGATGTCGGGCTGCACGGCAAGCCGCACGACCTCGGCAACATCACCACCTACCGTGGACACACCACCGGGCTGGAAGACTACATCGGCTGGCTCGCAGCCAACTTCGATCCGTCGATTTCCTGGAAGGACCTGGAGTGGATCCGCGAATTCTGGGACGGCCCGATGGTGATCAAGGGCATCCTGGATGCCGAAGACGCCCGTGACGCGGTAACTTTCGGCGCCGACGGCATCATCGTCTCCAACCACGGCGGGCGTCAGCTGGACGGCGTAATGTCCAGTGCCCGCGCGATGCCGGCGATTGCCGACGCGGTGAAGGGTGACCTGAAAATTCTGGCTGACTCAGGCATCCGCAACGGCCTGGACGTCGTCCGCATGATCGCTCTGGGCGCAGATACCGTGCTGCTCGGCCGCGCCTTCGCTTACGCCCTGGCCGTCGATGGCGAAGCGGGCGTTACCAACCTGCTCGACCTGATCGAGAAAGAGATGCGTGTTGCGATGGTCCTGACCGGCACCAAGACCATCAGCGAAATCAGCGCCGACTCGCTGGTGCGCGAGGTCGGCCACTATCAGACGGCCACAACGTCTGCTGACGTCTGATTGATTCCATCGAGAAGGCCGTGCGGCACGCCGACGCGGCCGCTGTTCTACCGGAGCCCGAAATGAACGCGCCTGCCGCCCTACCGACCGACTTTGTTGCTGCTGTTGAAAAGCTGATTCCGGCTGAGCGGCGCTTCGACGACCCCGTTTCGACACTGGCCTTCGGCACGGACGCCAGCTTCTACCGGCTGATTCCGAAGCTCGTGGTAAGGGTCGAGTCCGAAGAGGAAGTGGTGGGCCTGCTCAAACTGGCCCATGGCCAACGGGTGCCAGTGACTTTCCGCGCGGCGGGCACCAGTCTCTCCGGCCAGGCGATCTCAGACTCGGTATTGATCGTCCTGGGCGACAACTGGAACGGCCGCGAGATTCTCAACGGTGGTGAACAGATCCGCCTGCAGCCAGGCGTCATCGGCGCCAACGCCAACGCGGTGCTGGCGCCGCTGCAGCGCAAGATCGGCCCTGACCCGGCCTCGATCAACGCGGCCAAGATCGGCGGTATCCTCGCGAACAATTCCAGTGGCATGTGCTGCGGAACGGCGCAGAACAGCTACAAGACCCTCGCCGGGCTGCGCCTGGTCCTGGCCGACGGCAGCGTTGTCGACAGCGAAAACGCTAGCAGCGTCGAGTACTTTCGCCAAAGCAACGCGGCAATGCTCGATCAGCTCGCCGAGCTCGGCCGCGCCACCCGCGCCAACGCCGAACTGGCCGCAAAGATTCGGCACAAGTATCGTTTGAAGAACACGACGGGCTTCTCGCTCAACGCGCTGGTCGACTACGACGACCCACTCGACATTCTCAACCACCTGATGGTCGGCTCCGAAGGTACGCTGGGCTTCATCAGCGCAGTGACCTACGACACCGTGCCGGACCACCCGCACAAAGCCAGCGCGCTGGTCGTCTTTCCCGACGTGGAAACCTGCTGCCTCGCCGTACCGGTACTCAAGCAACAGCCCGTTTCGGCAGTGGAACTGCTTGACCGCCGAAGCCTGCGCTCGGTGGAAAACAAGGCTGGCATGCCGGAATGGGTCAAGGCGTTGTCGACTGACGCCTGCGCGCTGCTGATCGAATCGCGGGCCGCCAGCCAGTCGCTGCTGCACGAGCAGATCAACCAGATCATGAGTTCGATCACTCATTTCCCAGTGGAAAAGCAGGTCGACTTCAGCGAAGACCCGGCGGTCTACAACCAGCTCTGGAAGATTCGCAAGGATACTTTCCCCGCCGTCGGCGCGGTGCGTAAGACCGGCACCACCGTCATCATCGAGGACGTCACCTTCCCCATCGAGCGCCTGGCCGAAGGGGTCAATCGCCTGATCCAGTTGTTCGACAAGCACGCTTACAGCGAGGCGATCCTGTTTGGCCACGCCCTCGAAGGCAATTTGCATTTCGTCTTCACCCAGGGTTTCGACGACCCACAGCAGGTCGCACGCTACGAAGCCTTCATGCAGGACGTCACCCAACTGGTCGCCGTGGAATTCGGCGGTGCGCTGAAAGCCGAGCACGGAACCGGGCGCAATATGGCGCCCTTCGTCGAGCTGGAATGGGGCCATGAAGCCTACCAGCTGATGTGGCAGATCAAGCGTCTGCTCGACCCCCAAGGCATTCTCAATCCTGACGTGGTGCTCAGCGACGACCCGGACATTCACCTCAAACACCTCAAACCGATGCCCGCAGCTGATGAAATCGTCGACAAATGCATCGAATGCGGCTTCTGTGAACCGGTCTGCCCGTCCAACGGCCTGACCCTGACGCCACGTCAGCGCATCGTCGTTTGGCGCGACATCCAGGCAAAGAAGCGCGCCGGCATCGACACAAGCGAGCTCGAGCGACTCTACGACTATCACGGCGTCGAGACCTGCGCCGCGACCGGATTGTGCGCGCAACGTTGCCCGGTAGACATCAATACCGGCGATCTGGTGCGTAAGCTTCGCGGGCGCAACGCAGACAAAACCCGCACCGCTAACTGGCTAGCCGAACACTTCAGCACAGCGGTCCAAGGCACCCGATTCATGCTGCATGTCGCCAACGGGGCACACCTGATCATGGGGACCCGCCTGCTGAGCAAGACGTCCGCAGCGTTCACCAAAGCCAGCAAAGGCCGCGTACCGCAATGGACACCTGCCACCCCGCAGCCGCTGCAGCGGCTCCATCTGCCCGAGCCTTCGTCCCAGGACCAACGCCCGCGGGTGGTCTACCTCGCCGCCTGCGTTTCCCGCGCCATGGGCCCGGCGGCACGCGACCAGGAGCAGGAACCGCTGCTGGACACCACCCGCGCGCTTCTTGAGAAAGCCGGCTACCAGGTAATCTTTCCCGATGAACTGAACGACCTCTGCTGCGGCCAACCCTTCGCCTCCAAAGGCTACGCGGAGCAGGCCGAGCAGAAGCGCCAGCAAACGCTGGATGCTCTGCTCAAGGCCAGCCGCGGCGGGCTCGACCCGATCTACTGCGACACCAGCCCCTGCACGCTGCGCCTGGTTCAGGACCTGACGGATGATCGATTGCAGGTTTTCGACCCTGTGCGCTTCATCCGTACGCACCTGATCGACAAGTTGGATTTCCAGCCGCAGGACGGGCCAATTGCCGTACATGTCACCTGCAGCACCCAGCACCTCGGCGAGGCTCAGGCCCTGATCGATATCGCCCGCCGCTGCGCCAAGGAAGTGGTCGTGCCAGAAGGCATTCATTGCTGCGGTTTTGCTGGCGACAAGGGCTTCACCACACCAGAGCTCAATGCGCATGCGCTGCGCAGCCTGAAAAACGCCGTGCAGATCTGCGAAGAAGGCATCTCCACCAGCCGCACCTGCGAGATTGGCCTGTCACAACATGGCGGCATCGACTATCACGGGCTGGTCTATCTGGTTAACCGAAACAGTCGAGCCAGAGGGGCCGCATCGCCGCAGTGAGCGGTGCTCGCGAAGACGCCAATGAGCGCCAATGAAACGCTTCAGCGCAGCCGCAGTCGGAAGTTAGGAGCCCGGTTTCAACCCAGGCTCACCCGCCTCGGCGCCGCCGCGCAATTGAAACAGGCAGGCCCGCCGGGAAGTTAACTCCCTGGAGGACTCCATGAAAAAACTTGCCCTACTTGCCGCTGCAGCCTTGATCGCCAGCCCCGCCGTGTTTGCCGACGATAAAAGCCTGTGTGAACTGAACATGCAGGAAATCGAAGATGACATGGCCACCAACCAAGCCACGCTCGGAGAGCCGGCTCGTAGCGAGGTCGAGGAGTTGATCAAGCAAGCCCGCCAAGCCAAACAAGCTGGCGACACCGAAAACTGCATCGTTCATACCACCCAGGCGTTGCGCAAACTCGAGGGCCCTGGCAGCTCCGGCAGCACAGGCACCAGCGGCACTGGCTCGGGCACCGGTAACTGATACGCCCGCGAGGCAGGGCCGCCAGCAGTTGGCCTTGCCGATTCGCGGTTCACCCTTGAATTTCGACCAGCTGCCCTAATTAACGGAATCAAGCGTTCGACGCAGCCAAACCTTATGGCGTACACTGCGCAACACATGAGGCAGCAACACGCTTCATGGGGCCGATTAGGATTCGACGCCGGTAACAAAACTCTAGGTGCATGCCGAGTTGGTAACAGAACTCGTAAATCCACTGTTGCAAACTTATAGTTGCCAACGACGACAACTACGAAGGGTACGCGCTAGCCGCCTAACCTTCATCTGGTCGCTTCGGCGCCAGCGGTCACTAGGGGATGCCTGTAAACCCGAAATGACTGTCAGATAGAACAGGATCGCCGCCAAGTTCGCTGCAGACGTAACGGCTAAAACTCATGCAGCTCGCTCCAAGCACCCTGCCAATCGGGCGGCGCGGAGTTAACTCAATAGATTTGGCTACGCATGTAGTACCGACAGTGGAGAGCTGGCGGACGGGGGTTCAAATCCCCCCGGCTCCACCAAATACTCATCTAGACCTGTCTCAAACAGTCTACGATCCCCTTGAAAAGCCCGCCCTGTGCGGGCTTTCTTGTTTCCGGCTGTCTCCCCTTGTTTACGCCTATACCTTCACGCCGTGTATCCTCTCGTGTATCTTGGGTAAATATTGAATCTGAGGGATACAGAGATGAAGCGCAAGGACATCAAGAAGCGTCCTATGGCGGATACGGTGCTGGCTAGCTTAGAACCGGAGGAGAAAGAGTATCGAGAGAACGATGGAAACGGGCTCTACCTTCGCGTTCGACCAGACGGCTCGAAGTCTTGGCAGTTCCGCTACAAGAAGCCGGACGGCAAATGGTCCTGGATTGGACTGGGTGCCTATGGCAAAGGCAGCCATCAACTGACCGGAGAACAAGCGCGGAAGGAAGCCGCGAAGCTGCGCGACGACGCAGCCGAGGGCAGCAACCCACTCGCAACGAAACGAGCACGAAAAGCCGCAGAGGTGGAGGCTGCGAACAACACATTCGAGCATCTCGCTCGGGAGTGGTACGCCACCAAGCGCAAGGGATGGAGTGAGGGAACGGCTGTCCGGACCATTGGCGCACTTGAGCTGCACGTATTTCCCACGTTCGGTAAGCGTCCCTATACAGCTATCTTACCGATGGAGTGGATGGAGCTGCTCCGTGGCATGGAGCAAAAAGGAATCGTTGAGCAGACCAGCAGAGTCCGTGGCATGTGTCGGGAAATCTACGATCTGGCTCGAGTAACGGGGCGAGCGCAATACAACCCGCTCGAGGGACTACATAAGTTTCTTCAGACCCGTCCTGCTGAAAACTATGCGCACGTGCCTGTCGCTGAACTTCCGGCGCTGCTTCGAGCAATGCGCGCTTACGGCACTATAGATGTACGAATTGGTTTGCAGCTGTTGAGCATGCTTGCCTGCCGTCCGTCCGAGCTACGCGAAGCTCGTTGGGACGAATTTGACCTCGATGCAGGGCTTTGGCTAATCCCGGCGGCAAGAATGAAGCGCCGTCGCGAGCACTTGGTTCCGCTGCCAACTCAAGCGGTTCAGCTCCTACGCGACCTACATTTCCTGACCGGAGCATACCCGCTGCTGTTCCCAGGTCGCGGCAACACCACTAAGGCACGCAGCAACACCGTATTCTTGATGGCACTTCGCCGTCTCGGCTATGAAGGGCGCCAGACCGGCCATGGCTTCCGCCATCTCGCCAGTACCATCCTCAACGAAAACGGCTTCGACTCGCAGCATGTGGAAGCCCAGCTATCCCATGTCAAGGAAGGGGTGCGGGGCGTCTATGACAAGAGCACTTACCTAGAGCAGCGCAAGGTCATGATGCAGTGGTATGCCGATCACCTGGACATTCTGGCAGGTGGCAATGTGGTGGAGCTCAAACGTCAGGCGTAAAAGGCATCGGTGATACGTGCCCGGGTGCTGGAATTTCTTGCGGTAACTGGGGGAACTGAGGCGCGGCGTGTAAATACGGGGGGTCCAGCGGTTCTCGCAAGCAAAAAGGCTATTGAAATAGAAAGGAGCTGTCAGGTTAGAGAGGCATAAAAAATCTTGCTTCTACTTGTTTACACACACGGAGAGTCACATAGCGTTGGGGACCACATCAGCCAATGTGGTTCTCTAAATGTTTATTCAGCCTACTCAACTCATCCCGGATGCTGCGAGCATTCAGCCTTTCGACCCCTCTCTGATCATCATCCGGATCCCCGAGGTCGAGAAGATCACTAGCCTCAAGCGACCGACCATCTACAAGCGCCTCAAGGACGACCCGACCTTTCCAAAGCCTGTCCCGCTGAGTGACAGCACTGCCCGCGGAGCTCCAGTTGGCTTCGTTTTGGCTGAAGTCCAACAGTGGGTACGTTCTCGCATCGCAACTCGCACGAACGTTAAATGCCTTCCGCTTCAAGGTGGCTCGCCGCTGCATGGACGTGATGAGCTGGCGGCGCGTGAGATCCTGGCGGCACAGGGAGTAGCGTCTAGCGCGGATGGCGTGACTCAGTTTGAAAAAAGCGAGGTGGTCTAAATGAAAACGACCACCCGTCCCGAAGGTCTGAGCAGCTGGGCACACAGCCAGAAGTCCATCTCCTGCGTAAGAAAAGTGACTATATCTAGCCGCGAGGTTGCGGAGCTGGTTGGGTCACGTCATGACAATGTGCGCGTTGCCATTGAGCGACTGGCCGAGCGCGGCGTGATCGCTTTACCTGCAATGCAGGAAAAGCCCACCGCAGGCCGCCCGGCTATCGAATACGTCTTCGGCGGTGAACGCGGCAAACGCGACAGCATTATTGTTGTCGCCCAGCTCTCGCCGGAGTTCACTGCGGCACTGGTGGACCGCTGGCAGTCGCTTGAGGTCCAGCAGACTCCGCGTATTCCGGAGACTTTCGCCGAAGCCTTGCGCCTCGCTGCCGACCAAGCCGAGCAGATCCAGAAGCAGCAAGCATTCCTTGCCATCGCAATGCCCAAGGCCGATTTTGTCGACCGCTACGTCGGGGGAACCGGCCTGAAGGGCTTCCGGCAGGTGGCCAAGCTGCTGCACGCAAAGGAGAACGACTTCCGCGTCTTCCTGCAGGACAAGCGCATCATGTACCGCCTGGGCGACGAATGGATGCCGTTCGCCGAGCACATTGACGCCGGCCGCTTCTCGGTGAAGACCGGTCAGGCAGAAAACGGTCATGTCTTCAACGCCACCAAGTTCACCCCGAAGGGCGTGCAGTGGATCGCCGGTCTGTGGGCTGTGCATCAGCCGGAGGTGGCAGTGTGAGCCTGCATGACCTACTTGACCGTCCGATTGCCTTTCAGCGCGCCTTCGTATCCCTCGGTGCCGGCATCACTGGCGCTCTGATGCTGAGCCAGGCGATCTACTGGTCGAAACGCACCGACAACGCTGACGGCTGGTTTTACAAGACCATGGAGGAATGGGCGTCCGAAACCGGAATGACCCGCTCCGAGCAGGAGAGCGCGCGCAAGAAGCTGGTGGGTGCCGGCGTGCTTGAGGAGAAAAAGAAGGGCGTCCCGTGCCGCCTGTTCTACCGGGTAAACATGGATGCGATCCGCACAAGCTTGATTGCAGAAAACCCGCATTCCAGTCTGCAGGATTCCTGCAAACAAGGCTGCAGAAAAGCTGCAAGCAAGCCTGCAGGAAAGCCGCTCGCTATTACAGAGACTACAGCAGAGATTACTGCAGAGACTACGACAGACACCTTTCCGGACCACCCCGCTGAAGCGGCCTTGCAGGCCGTCGTGGACGCATCACCTCGCATCGAGATCCCCGCAGACATGCCAGGCCCAAAGGAGCCGAGCTCGAAGACCTTCAAGGCCTGGGCCAACTACGCCTTCGCCTACCGCAAGCGCTACAGCGTCTGGCCGAAGTGGAACGCCAAGGCCGCCGGGCAGATCAGTCAACTGGTTGACCGCCTAGGCGCCGACGAGGCGCACCACGTCGCGGCGTTCTACGTAACCGTCAACGACGCGCGCCTGGTCAATGACTGCCACAACCTGAACAACCTCCTCGCTAAGTGCGAGGCCTTCCACACCCAGTGGGCCACCGGCCGCCAGATGAACGCGACCACCGCCCGCCAGATCGAGGCCACTCAGGCGAACATCAACGCAGCACAACAGGCGGCCGAGCGCATCCTTGCCCGCGGCCTGGGAGGCGACAATGCCAATCCTTTCCTGTGAGCAGCAGGCCCAGTTGGCCGCCGCTATCTGCGCCACTGCCGAGACGCTCGGCCAGACCCTGAGCGCGAGCGCCGCCGAGCTGATGGCTTCCGACCTGGCCAACTACCCGACTGAGCTGATCGCCGGTGCGCTGCAGGCCTGCCGCCGCGACCTGACCGGAAAGCTGACCCTGGCCGCCATCATTGAGCGCTTGCACGCCCGCGACGGCCGTCCGGACCCGGACGAGGCGTGGGCCATCGCCCTATGCGCCTACGACGAGAGTGACAGCGTAGTGATGACCGAGGAGCTCCACATCGCCCTATCCGCCGCCCGCCCAGTGCTGGAACGCGGCGACAAAATCGGCGCCCGGATGGCGTTCAAGGCCGCCTACGTGCGAGTAATGGACGCAGCCCGTCGCGAGGCCAAGCCGGTCAAGTGGACGCTGAGCCTCGGTACAGACCCCCAGCGCCGCGTAGCCGCCGCCGAGGAGGCGGGACGCCTTGGCCGCCTGCCGGCACCGCAGGTTGCCGAGCACCTGGCTCAGCTGACCCATGCGCCGGTCACCGCCGAGGGCAGCGCAATCGCCTGCCTAATCACCGGAAAGGTGGTTCCGTTTGCCAGCGCTAAGGTGCGCGAGCACTGCTCGGCCATTAAGGCGCAGATCAAGCGCAACGCCGAGGCAGCCAAGGCAAAGCAGGAAGCCGAGCGCGCCTCCAAGGGCGAGGATCTGGAGCGGAGAAAGACAGAGGCCGCCATGAAGCTGGCCAAACTGGAAGCGGGGAAAGCCCCGTAAGCACCTACACTCGCACCAACGCGTCAAGCGGCGATAACTGGGGGTTACACAACCCTTACATCTCTGAGCGAGAGCGTCAATTTCGCCACGCTCGCGCAGCTAGCCACAAAGATATGTCTACCAACAAACACATCTGTGTGGCACATCTACGCGTGAAGTTTCCAAGAAGGATCTACCACCGAGCTGAAGCCCGGTGGTAGCAGCAGTTCCCAGGATTGTTGGTTAACAATCATCGGTTAACAGCCTGGTTAACACCGAAAAGCTGCCACGCAGCGGGCCGAGCGTCCTGACGGCCAGCGATCTAAGTCATAGATTATCTGCGCGTCGGTCACGTCGATTATAAGGTGGCTAAAGCCCCATCGAATAAATCATCTCGCTCTCACTAACCGCTTCTGGTGTCACCACAGCATCCTTGAGCATCAACTTGCCGCGCAGCAGCCGATCCAGATGCACATCGAAAGAATCGAATTGCGGATGCGTTACGGCGGGCAGATGAATAAACACCTCCTTCTGCTGCCCGATGCGATACACACGGTCAGAGGCCTGCGCCTCTTTTGCCGGGTTCCAGTGCCGTTCCAGGTGAACAACGTGGTTAGCTCCGACAACGGTCAAACCTACACCCGCTGCGACCGGAGACATGATCAAGAGGTTGAATCCTGACTTCGCTTCGAATGCTGAAATGAGCTTCTTACGGGTCATTTCTTCCGCTTTGGTAGCTACCGCTTTTGTATCTCCGTTGATAACGGCAATGTCCAGGCCGTAGATCTGATCAAGCCACAGTTTCAAAACCCTTTGCAGGCGCTTGGTCATCATGAACAGGATGACCTTTTCGCCCTTATCCCGAATCTCGTCCAGCAATTTGAGCATCACGGCTAGCTTGCCGGACTCGGACATCAACTGCCGCGCATGGTGGCCATCCCGACTGTAGAGCGATGGTTCATCATCCAAACGAGGGTGCAACGATACGGAGCGCAACTGCGTAAGCGCCGCTAGAGCCGAACCACGCATGTCATCTGCGCTGGCGCGCCGAGCACGGTATCCATCTAGCACATCGTCATACACCTGCAGTTGAATCCCGCGCATTGAGACACCTAACTCAGGCGCGTAACGCTGAATGCCTCGATCGACCTGCTCTACCCCACTACGGATAGTTTTGCTGGGCAGGCCTTTGAGCTGGTCTTCCTTCACGCGACGCAGCATGAACGGCCCGACCGCCTTGCGCAGTTGCTCACCCAGACGAACACGGACCTCGTCGCGCTCCTCCTCCCCGGCCGAGAGAATCGGCTTGATCCAAGTATCTCGGTAGTTTTCCCAGCTGCCAAACAACCCTGGCTGAGCCGTATCCATCAAACACCAGAAGTCGCCGAGGCTGTTCTCCACGGGCGTGCCTGTGGCCAACAATTTGAAGTCAGCCTTTAACCCCTTTGCCGCACGGGTTTGCAGTGCGTTAGGGTTCTTGATGTTCTGCGCCTCGTCGAAAATGACCATGCCCCAGTCGATCCTGCACAGCGAAAACTGGTAGTCACGCAGCGTCTGGTACGTTGTTAGAACCAAGCGACGGTCCATATCCAGACGTTGGGCACCCGCCTCCGGGCCAATGCTCAACGCATAACGAATGCTCTGGGCATCCATCATGCCGTCATCATCGGCCAGGGCAGCCAGTTGAACAGACTCTCTCTCGGCGCCCTTGACGCGGTAGCGGTTCAGGTCTCGTCCAGCTTGCAGCACCACGAGATCGCGGAACGGAATGCTTAGAAAGGTCTTTCCAACTTCGTCTTCCCAGTTTTCCAACAGGCTAAGTGGTGCGACTACCAGGACTGGTTTCTGCGGCTTTTCGCTTCGGCGCTGGGCTGCCAGGTATTCACCGATTGCGACCAGCGACATGTATGTTTTGCCCAGCCCCATATCGTCGGCGAGCAGGCTGCCCTGTAGGCGATAGAGGTCATCATGATCGTCAGATAACGCGGCGTTCATCAGCCTGAGCATCCACTCAATACCTTCGACCTGATGCGGGAATGGCTGCCGCGCATAAGCGGACCAGTCTGGTGCTTCCAGTAAGCGAGCGTTGCTGGCTTTTGCCAGTAGTGTCGAGTTGATTTCGCCGGCATCCTTAAGAATGACGGCAACCTTCTCCTTGGGCTCGTCAAAGAGGTCTTCAGCTGCGGCCGGCGGCTCCGACAACTCGGGCTTCTCGAGCGTCTCTTTCACCCGTTCCAATTCACGCGCCACAAGCGGCGCGTCTGAAATGTCGATGACCTCACCAGCAAAACTGAGACTCGTCGCACCCTGCTCTATCGCGGACCGCAGCACCTCCTCAAAACGCTCCAACTCCTCTGGCGTCTGAACCAACTTCGGGATGATCTCTGCTGGCGCGGGGCGCTTATCCAAGGCAAACCAGTCATTCTTAGCCGTATCCAACGCGCCAAAGTCCATATGCTGCAGCTTGCCAATGCCAGCTACGCGGACCGAGAAACCGACCTCGAGATTTACCAGTGCAGCATCCAGAAAAGCCGTAGGCGAGGCGATGAACTCGGCGACCTTATCTGGCGGGATTCGTTTGTTGGCCAGCACATTGCGAATGCCGTCCATCTTGGCCTGATCGAGCAACACCACACGATTGTCGATTCGCAGCACACCCCCGTCAGCGCTCATGTCGAGCTGCGACCAGCGCTTCTCCAGCTGATCGGGCGTCGATCCATCCCCCAGGCTCGGGCACAGCATCAGGCTGCCGTCTGGCAGTCGGGTCGCAATAACGCCAACATTTTCCGGAACGACAACATCAAGCCGATCGAAATGACTCAGATCGATGCGCATACCGCTTCGGGCAGCTGTCTGTAGCTCGGCCATCAAACGAAGGTTAGCCGCCTCCCCTCGCTGTGCAGGCTCGAGAGACTCATGCTTTTCCCAAGCCATCAGCCCCATCAGCTCAGCTGGCGTAAGCCAGTAGCGCTCGGTACTCGTCAGACACAAATACGGGCCTTTGCGCGAGAAAGGTGTGAGGCCTTCAGCCACTTCAACGGCAAGCCCAACGCGAAAGCCGCTGTTACCTGTGCGCCCGCTGATGGAAGTCTGAAAGCGCCCCGTGAACCGCCGTGGCAGCCGCAGAATATCGGCCTGCTCACTGTCCATACCGGCAATATCTTCAGCACCGATATGAAAGCCGTTGGCCGTATGCTCTGCTATGCCCTGCTCAGAGAGCATGTTCAGGACAATCAGCTGAATTTTCTGCAGCGCGTTGCCTTTGCCTTCCTGCAACGCTTTGAACGTCTGGACGGGAAGATAAAAATTGACTCCGTTGGAGTCTGCACTCGACGCAAACCCCTCCTGACTACCGACCGCCACATCACGTTCGCCAATCAACGACTTCAAAACATCGAAAAGTCTCATTACTGCTCTCTCCCCTCAGCCTCGAACGCTTCCAGCTCCCGTTGAGCCGCGCCCGTCAGCTGCCATCCGTACTTGTCATCCTGCGTACAGATCCCTTTCAATGGCCCGTATAGAGCCTGATTTACCAGCCTCGCGTCGACCTCCAGAACATTCGCCGCATAACGAACCTTATCGCCTGGATTGGCTGCGAAATAACGCAGTACGGCAAGCGCAAACGGCTCTAGCCTAGCGACCCTCGAGCCAGCGTTTTCGTTTGCGTTCATATTTGCCGCACTCGGCACGCTCTGACTTGCATCCGATGGCTCCGACCTGGCCAGCTCGGCTACTAACTGCTCACCATGGGTCGAAAGCAGCCAATGCCCCTCTCCGTCCTGCTGGACGTACTGAGAGAGGCTGCTCTCCAACATCGTTTTCACGTTCAACGCATTGCCGCCCTGATTGCTTACTGCTTCCAGCAACGCATAGAAACCGCAACGTGAATGAGTCTCGAGATAACGCAGGGCCGCCAGCTGGAGCGAGCTGAAGGGCGGCAGCTTCGTTTGTTGCGGAACCGGGTTGTCCCGCCCCGAGGCAACGGCACTTGATCTCACCGCACCATTTGCAGCCACTGATTCAACATCAGCTGAACGCCGTGGTGGGGTTGGCACATCGGCGTTGCGTGACATCGGCGCCGCAGCTTGTTCAGTTCCTTGTTGAAAAGCCGTCGGCGCTCGCGTTACCGCTTTGGCCCCTTCATTCGCCGGAGCGGGAACCAGCGTGCGCTTGGCATTTACGGCAGGGATTCCGAATTTACTCAGCTGGCGGCGGTAATCTTCCGGACTTAGAAGCTGCTCAATATCAAGGGCGATGCCGTTTTCAGCTAGAAGGGTGAAAACTTTGTTCTGCCAGACGTGTGGGATGTGCACGAACGAGTCGTAGGGCAGCCCTGGATAGAGTTTCTTATAAGTCCCAGGGACCGTGGTGGTCAGGTCGTAGTGGCTGAAGGTATTGCGCTCATAAGTTCTGAGGGCTTCGCCAGGGGCGGCCAGATAGACCCAGATCTTGAAACTATGTGAGCCCTCAACTAGATGGAAGTCACCGCAGTCCAGATAGATCACGGCCTTGTCATTCATCGGCCCATCCATCCGCGCGAAGCTGGTCTTAACGTCCTTACCCAGGATCCGCTTGACCGACTGTTGAGCCTTGCCGCCCAGTAGGAGGCGAGTGTTACGAATCAGCTTCAGCTTGAAGAGCCCTTCGAGGAATCGCTTGCGGGCGGGGAACATCCGCTGCATTTCCGTATTGGCTGTTTCAAGCCCGTATTGCTCAACGGCCTGCAGGAACAACCGCAAGTCCTCTTTGGATAGCCAGCCCCGTACCTTTTGAATCCGCTCTTCACCGAGCGGGCGCCACCACTCTACAAACCTTTCGTTCGTGCTAGAGATACGAGGATCGCCAGCCAAGTTAAGAATGAAGTTCTGCCAGACTTCGCCGGGTTCCTGGCCAGCACGGTCGATCAGAATCTCAAGCGCAACATGGCCGATTCGCCGTGTGCCTTCAAAGGGCGCCTCGGCCACTGTAGGCTTAAGCAACTCATCCAGCACCGGATCGGACTCGCCAAGGGGCAAGTGTCGTAACGTTTCGAGATAAAAGTGCGCCCTGCAGATATCACCATAACGGCCATCATCAAAGCCGTGCAGACCGAGCTCCATGAGTGTCTCGCCAAGCTCACGTCCGCCTTGACGTACTCGTTCAGCGAGATAACGTGGACCATCGAGGCTTAGCAACCAATGCCCCTCACGCTTGAGCGTAACTAACGGATCGGCTCGCGATGTCTGGATCTTCGACGGCGGTATCAGGTCAAGCTGCTGTAACAGGCTTCGCTCCAGAAGCTCGCGCACCCCTTCCTTTTCATCCAGCCAATCGAATCGCCGAAAATACAGCTGTGCCAGCTGCCGCAGCGTCATCGGCGTAAGACGTGGCTGCTGCGCTCTCAGCATGGTGGTTAGCAAGCGTGCATTTAGAAGTTCGATTACTTCGTTTTTGAGCCACAGCGAGGTCAGCGTCCGAGCCGTTATCCGGCGCTTTAACATCTCCGGCAGCGCATCAAAGCGCAGTGTTTGAGCCATACGATGCAGTTCGGCGCACGTGCGCTCATAGACATCATTGTTTCCGACGCTCGCCTCCATAGTGGCTGCCTTTTTTGCCAGTACAGTCCAGCGCTCGAGCATCTGAGCGCTCCAGCTGACAGCAGGAAACTCTACTGGAGGCAGCCTCATGGCTTGGTCTCCCCCAGCCGCTCCTTGACTTGCTCGTACTGCGCACTATCCGGACGACGGATGGTGAAACGGATGTCGATTCGACGATTGCGCTTAAAGTCTTCCTCCGTGACCTGACTGGCCACGGCCGGACGCGTTTCGCCATATCCGCTGACCGAGAACAGCGGTTTTCCGTCCTTGTTGTTCAGGCGCGACAGCTGTTCCTCGCGCGCCAAGGCGTCACCCCAGAACTGCCAGAGCGAGATAGCGCGAAAGGTGGAAAGCCCCCAGTTGCCTTTGCCCATAAATCCCTGCAGCGGGCGATTATCCGTGTGGCCCTCGATAAAGATCGTGTCCAGGAATTCCACCCGGTCATCACGCGAGATCACCTCATTGATGACCTTGCCAATCTCAAGCGCTCGCGCCTGATAGGCGGAATGGATCTCATAGGCACCGGTATCGAAGCCAAGCAGATCGTTGGGAATACTCAGCACCGTGTGATTCTCGCTGACCTCCACCTTGATGCCGCGCCTGCGTAGTGCCTCAACTGCCTCATCGAGGATGGTGCGGCGCACTTGCTCCGCCTTTTTCAGCTCTTCGATTTCCTGTTCGAACTGGACCTGCCGCTCCTCCAGCTTCTGCTGAATGTCCATCAGCTGCAGGATCAGGATCACCGAGGCCAGAATGAAGATCACCAGCAGCGCCGACATAATGTCCGAGAAGGACATCCAGTACGGGTTTTCCTCATCGACGGCCACGTCATGCGACTTGCGAAAGCGCATCAGCGTGCCTCCAGCTCATCCAGAATCCCGCTCACCGCCTGGACGTTGCGATGCATCTGATCGGCATAGGCAAGCGAGACCTCGTTCCACTTGTTCATGCGGTCCTCAGTCTGCATACGCACTTCGGAGGCGTAGCTACGCAGCCACTCTTCAGCCTGCTTTTCAATTGCCTCTACCTGGGCACGCAGCGTCTCACCCAGCGTTGTAAATTCATGCCTTACGCCGGACAGGAATTCCTGCTGAGTTTGTTTCATGTCACCAAAGCCATTGCGTGCTTCACTTGCGGCCTGCTCGAAGCGCTGCGCGCCTTCGAGTAGTGCCGCCTGCAGCTGCGACAGCGAACTTGCCTGGCCCTGCAGTTGTGCAGCCAACGCGGCATTTTGTGTGCTCGCAGCTTCCACGCTCTGGGTTACTGCCTCCAGGCGCTGGCCCAGCGCATCAGCGGCCTGGCGAAGGTTGGCAGAAAGCAGGCCCAACTGATTGGCGCTGCTATCCATGTGCTTGCTGCTGGTCGCGGCCGCTTCAGTAGCCTGTTGCAGGCGCGTCATCAGCTGCTGATGCTGCTCAGCCATTTGCCTGCTCTGCTGCTGGGTAACCTGAACGGCGGACGCGATACCTGCCAGCAACTCCTGCTGCTGCGCAGCCATGTTTTCCAATTGTTCGTTAAAGCGCTGCTGGCGGCTCTGTTCACGCTGCTCCGCCTGCACGCCGTACCCGCTGACCTGCTCATTGAAACTGCCGAGCAGCTTGCTGACCGTTTCCTCGAGATTGCGCTGTTGCGTCGCCGCGGCTTCGGCAATGGCGCCAATCTGCTGTTGGCTGGTCTGGCCCAGATTGCCGATCAGCTGCTGCTGTTGCGCCAGTGCCGCCGCTTGCTGCTCCTCGTGGCGCTGCGCCCTGGCCTGCTCACGCTGCTCGGCGGCCCCCATCTGCGTATCGAGCTGCGTGTTCAGGTTCATCATCAACCGGGAGAACACCTTCTCCAGGTTGTTATGCCGCTCATTGCCCGCATCGGCCATCACTCGCATCTGGTCCTGAGTGGAACTGGAGAACTTCTCCAGAAGCGCCGCCTGATTGGCACTGGACTCACTCAGCAAACGCTCGAACATCGCCTGCCGCTCTTCATCGCGGCGCTGCGCAGAGCCCAACTGCCCCTGCAACTGGCTCGACAGTCCGGCCATCAGCTCGCTGAAACGCTGCTCCAGCTGTTCCTGCCGCTGATCTGCAGAGCCAGCAATGCGTTGCAATTGAGCTTCGAACTGGCTGCTCTGCTGCTGCGCAACCTCCATCTGCCGTCCCTGTTGCTCGCTCAAACTGGTGAACAGCTGGTTCAGGCGCTCACTCATGCCGCTTACAGCCGCGTTCACGTCGGCAGCGGCCTGTTGCATCTGGCTGCCCTGCTCCCGGCCAACCGACGTCATACCGTCCATGAAGCTTCCAACCAGGGTTTCCAGCACCTGGGTAGATTGCTGGCTGGTAGTGCTGACCAACGTCTGAATAGCGGGAGCCATGATGTTGTTCAGTGCATCGGTCAGCGCTGTCTGCATGGCCTCATTCATGCCATTGAGGGTTTCCTGCAGCCGATCGCCAATGCGCTCGTGCAATTCCTGCAGCGCTTCCTTGCTCTCCTTCCCGTATTCCGCGATATGCACCAGCGATTGCTCGGCGGGAATGCGCGGGTAGAGAAAGTCGATATCGTGCTGCAGCCGCTGAATATCATTCAGCGCACTACGCTCGAACATCTTCTCGATGATGTTCAGCAGCAGGCTGAAGGCAACGCCCCACACAGATGTCATGAACGCCACAGCAGCGCCGGAGATCAGCTTGTTGATGCCGCCCTTTAGCGCTTCGATTTCGTCGGACGTGCCCACCAGCCCCTCAAGCCCGACGGTCAAACCAACGAAGGTACCCAACACACCGACCGCCACCAGGAAACTGGGTGCTGCGGCCAGCAGGCGGCTGGCCGTCAGACCACTGGCCAGCGTGCGCGCATTGAAGAAATGCTCGGCATCCAGAGTGTTGAACAGCTTTTGCTGGTCGGACGACTGCACGAGGCTTTCATCGAATTCGCGCCAGAGCATGCCGACATTGGATGCCTTCAGCTCCTGCGCCTTGTGCAGCGTTTCTCTTCGGCTGGCAGCCAGGGTGTCCTTGCTCTGCCCGTCCAGCAGCGAGCGCAGTGCTCGCATGCGCGCTTTGAAATGCCGGAAATGCAGCATCAGGAAGAACAGCGAAAACCCGAAGATCAGTGCGGTGACCAACCAGAACCAGGCACTGATGCCGTTAGGGTTGGCGCTGAACATATGGGCGAAATCGGGGATCAGGTGTTGCAGCAAATCCATCATGACCAAAGCGTCCGTTTAAAGCAGAGGGATCAAAGCAATTCGCGAATCAGGCTTTCACGCCGAAGCGTTCTTTCAATCGGTCCACCGACCATCGCCACTTCGGGGTGGTTGGGCGGCAGATAGTGTTCTGGTTGCCGAACAGGCCGACTTCCTTGATGGCTTCGTTCAGCGGTAGGCTGAACAGCCACTCCACTGAGACGAAGTACTCACAACGCTCCGGGTCATCGGCCAGGTCACGGTGATAATTAGCGCCTTTGAGCAGTTCCAGCGCCGGCACCTCGGTGCCTTGATAGGGAATACGAAACTCGATGGCTGGGGTGGCATGGCCTGTAACCCGCGCAACGCCGACATAGCCGGCGCCGGGGACGTTTACCCAGATGCGGTCGCCAGGGCTGAGTACCTTCAGGCTGTTGCTGTACCAGCTGCCACCACCGCCGCAGATGAAGCCAAACTGCCGTGCCTCGGGCCAGGAGCGGCTGGGGCCGTGGCCGAAGGAGCAGTAGAACTCGCCGTTCCAGGGCTCGCTGGGTGTACCGGGCTTGGCCACAGCTGTGGGTTGCGGCGTCTCGGCTGGGTCGAGTAGCCAAGCGCGGCTGATCAGTTGCTGCTCACCGAGTTGGAACACCTGAAAGCACAGCACATTGATCGCTATATCGCGCTCGCTGAGGTAGCTGACGATGCGCTCGCTGCTGGCATCCAGTTCGGCGGCAACGATGACGATCTGATGGCTCTGATTGAGCGACTCGATATCCAGCGGCGCACCGAAACGCGCATGGAAATCAGCAGCCAGATCGCCCTGCGGCTTGAAGCGCTGATAAATGGCGGCAATCTCGTCCGCCTCAAGATGCTCGACCCAGGCGGCATAATCCAGCGCCTGCGCCACCACTTCGCGCGGAGTGCGGTCGCGTTTGAGTTCGATCAGTATTAGCGACGCATCTGGCGCTAGCGCCAGCAGGTCGATACGGCCGCCGTAGCCGGTGCTTTCCTGCTGGCCGATCAGCAGCCAGTCCTCGGACAGCAGCGCCGGCGCTGCGACGATCATGTTTTCCAGCAGCTGCTCGCTGACCAACCGTGCCGCTTTCAGCGCTACGGGTTGCGTCCCGACAGTCCAGATTTGTGTGCGAATAGGCATCCCTGCATTCCTTGTTCAGGCCACAGCCTGCTCGACCAGCGCGGTGGCCAGTTGTTCGTTGAGTTGGCGAGCCTGGTTCAGGCGGGTTTTGAGTTGATCGCAGAGCGCCATGAGCTGATCGACTTTGGCGACGATTCGGTGTTGTTCGGGGAGCGGTGGGACTGGGACTGGTATTTCTTTAAGACGAGAGGACTTGATGCCAGTAGCCGTCATTCCTGTGGCTGCATCTGAAAGCTGCGCCTGAAAGCCAGAGGACATCATGACCAATTTTAAGAACGGGCCAATTTCAAGCTCATGAAGCTGGAAGCAAATCACGCGCTGAGCCAGTGCAAACTGATCGGGAATATCAATTATCGCCACGTTACCCATTGGGGCCTCAGTTGTGAAAAGCATGTCTCCAACCCGAGGAAAGCCCCTTGTCATCCAAGATAAATAATCCGTATCGGCTATGAACTCTTGAGGCTCTCTGCTGATAAATCCTGGACGCACATTTTTCGCAGTAATCAGCGGTACACCAGATGGCGTTTTTGTAGGTGTCCTGCCTCGATAGTCAATGAAGCGAGCAATGTTACCGAGCCGGTAGGACGCCCAGCCAGCATGCAGCGTGAAGTAGTATTCGGCCTCTGGAACATCCTCTCTTGCTGTCGTTCTTAGGCCCTCTTCGGAGATGAGCCGCGCCTTCTTCTCGGCAACCCGCTTAAGCAATTCACTGGCTGGCTCATCGCTGGGATCTTGCGGCACCAATTTGCCCATCACAGCCAGTTGCAGCAGGGTTTGCTTAAGGGCGTCGATACTGGATTCGGTGGTGAACAGGGTGTGGAAGTGTTCGGCCAGGCGCTGCCAGCTGGCGGCAAAGTCCTCGGCATCGACGGCTTGAGTCAGGCTGCCGAGCAGCGCCTGCACCAGTTGGGCGTGGGCGCTTTCCGCGTCGGCCTGCTGGGCTTCCAGGCGGTCACACAAAGCCATCAACTCATCGATTTTAGCGACGAGGCGGTGTTGTTCGGCGAGGGGTGGAAGCGGTAAAAGAGTTGTCCGTAAATTGTTCTGGGTTATTTGATTAATCGTTGTTGTATTTACGTCATCAATGACCTTTCGGAACAGCGGTGAATTTATAAAGCGAAGCAAATATGGGTTTAGCCGACTGCGGAATATCGCCATGAAAGCGCCGAATGCCATTGGCTCTGTCAGATTGGAGATCATCGCAGTCTTTCCGACTAAGGCTTTACTACCATTCCGTGCGCAGATCAGTAGATCCCCTTCTTGAACAAGAGCACTTTCTTTTACTAACAGGTCCACCCTGACCAAGTCAGATAAATCAACCTGGCCTTTCTGAACATTGCTTGAGCGGAGAACAGGAATCCCAATATCACCTACGTCTGATGGGGAGTATGTCAGTCCAATATTTGTTTCCCCAACGGCTCCCATTCTTACCCAGCACCAGCCCGCAGGCACATCAAAAGGCGTTTCGTCTTGGGCAATTCCAGGCAGTTGTTTTTGTTTTTTGGTTGATCCGTCAACCACCAACCGCGCCTTTTCTTGGGCAATGCGCTTCAGCAACTCACTGGCCGGCTCATCATTCGGGTCCTGCGGCACCAACTTGCCACGCACCGCAAGTTCCAGAATCAACTCGCGCAGTTTCTTGATGCCATTGGGCGCGCCGGCCAGCAGCGGCAGGTTATCGGTCAGCAGTGCGGTCATTGATGGGTTTCCGGAGCAAGCATGTTCATGATCAGGCGGATCAGGGTGTCTTTCTGCGCGGGGGCGGATTCGGCGACCAGCAGGGTCAGGGCTGCCAGACCGGTGTCATTGATCACGGCATTGCCCTCGGCATCGAGCAGGCGGCCGTTGCGGTGCAGAAAGTCCACGAAGAGGTAGGCTCCACTGCGTTTGTTGCCGTCGGCGAAGGGATGATTCTTGACCACGAAATACAGCAGGTGCGCGGCCTTGCTTTCTAGGCTCGGGTAAGCCGGCTCGCCGAACACGCTTTGTTCGAGGTTGCCGAGCAGCGCGGCCAAGCCATCACCACGTTCGCGGGCAAACAGGTCGCTGGCTTCGCCCCGCGCCATCAGCTGTGCTTTGAGTTCGTCCAGCCGCCAGCGCGCCTGGGTTGCATCGGGCAACTGACCGCCGGGGCTGCCGGTGGGCTCGGTGAGCAGGCCTTCGTCATAGCGCTGCAGCCAGAGGAAGGTCTGGGTGTAGCGGCTGACGATTTCCACCAGCCCACGCCCGCCGGCTTCGCCCAGTTCGGGCGTGCGAGCGGCCTTTCGCACCAGTTCCAGCGCCGCTTCCAGTTCGCGAGCGTTGGCCTCGAAACGTTCGCGGTTGAGACTGTAGCCGCGGGTCAGGTGTTGCTTGAGTACCTGATTGGCCCATTGGCGAAAGCGCGTGCCTTCACGGGACTTCACCCGGTAGCCGAGGGAGATGATTACGTCGAGGTTGTAGAAGGCCACCGGCTTGTCGGAGCCAGCAATGTGCAGATTTTGCACATTGCTTTCACGCTCCAGCTCGCCCTCGGCAAAGACGTTGCGGATATGCCGGCCAATCACGGTGCGGTCACGGCCGAACAGCTCGGCCAGTTGTTCCTGGCGCAACCATACGCTGTCGTGCTCAACGGTGACGGCGATGTGACCGCTGTCACTTTCGTAGATGGCGACGTCGCTCATGGCCGCTCCAGCGCCTCGGCCAGCACGGCCTTGAGCTGGTCGCGCAGCTCGCTGATTTCGCCTTGCAGCTGGGCGTAGTCACGCAGCAGCTGGTCCGGGTCGTGGCTGATATGCTCGCCCACATGGGGGTTCTTGCAGTCGAGGTTCCAATTGCGAGCTTTCAGGTCATCGAGGCTGACCTTCCAGGCGAATTCATTCTCCACCCGCGCGGCGAAGCCATCGGCCTCGCTGCCCCACCAGGCCTCTTCCACGGCGAACTCTTCGATGCGCATGGGGCGCGTCTTGGAGTAGTTCTTAACGCCGGCTGGGTACTGGTGCTCGTAGAACCACACCTCTTTGGTCGGTGTGCCTTTGGTGAAGAACAGCAAGTTGGTCTTGATGCCGGTGTACGGGTTGAACACACCGTTGGGCAGGCGAACGATGGTGTGCAGGTTGCACTCGCTGAGCAGCTTTTCCTTGATGCGGCTTTTGATGCCTTCACCAAACAGGAAGCCGTCAGGAAGCACCACGGCAGCGCGGCCGCCGTCTTTAAGCAGATGCATGATCAGTACGAGAAATAGGTCAGCGGTTTCACGGGTACGGAAGGCAGCGGGGAAATTGGTTTCGATACCGTCCTCTTCCATGCCACCGAACGGCGGGTTGGCGACGATGCAGTCGACCCGCTCCTTCGGCCCCCAGCTGATCAGCGGACGGGCCAGGGTGTTGTCGTGGCGGATCTGGTTCGGCACTTCGATGCCGTGGAGGATCATGTTGGTGGTGGCCAGCAGGTGCGGCAGTGGCTTCTTCTCCACACCGTAGATGCTCGCCTGCAGGGTGCGTTCGTCCTCGGCGGTTTTTACATAACGGCTGCGCTTGTGCTCGATGGTGCAGGTGAGAAAGCCACCGGTGCCGCAGGCAGGGTCCATGACCTTCTCGTCGAGCTTGGGATCAACCATGCGCACCATGAACTCGGTGACCGGGCGCGGGGTGTAGAACTCACCCGCGTTGCCGGCGTTCTGCAGGTCACGCAGCAGTTGTTCGTAGAGGTTGCCGAACTCGTGGCGTTCCTGCGCCTTGTTGAAGTCCACCCCCTGCTGGATCTTGTTGATCACCTGGCGCAGCAGCTGGCCGGACTTCATGTAGTTGTAGGCATCTTCGAACACGCTGCGCACCACAAAGGCCGATGGCGTGTTGCTGTACTCGTGCAGGTTCTGCAGCTGCGGGAACAGGTTGTTGTCGATAAAGTCCTTCAGCGCATCGCCGGTCATGCCTTCCGGGTGGGCAGCCCAGGTGCGCCAGCGGCAGCTTTCGGGAATGGGCGAGCGGTAGTTGTCGTCCATCAGCTCCCATTCCAGCTCGCGGTCATCGAAGATCTTGAGGAACAGCAGCCAGACAAGCTGGCCAATGCGCTGGGCGTCGCCGTCGACACCCACGTCTTTGCGCATGATGTCCTGGATGGATTTGATGGTGGAGCTGATGGACATGCTTACTTCCTAAACAGATTGTCACGATGCCAGGCCAGGTAGCCGCGATGACGCTGGTCGATCTGGCGCAGGCGAAGGTCGGGGGTGATATTGAGCGCTCGAGCGCTGTCTGGGTCCAGATCCTCGCCAAGGAGAATCTGCCCGTAGTCGTCGAAGCTGATCAGGCCCTGGTCGAAAGCCAGGTCGAGGTTTGGTGTCAGCAAAAGGCCGTTGAACGGATCGAGCCGCTCTGCCCCACTGGCGACGCGCCAGGGTTTGATGTGTGAGGCGCGCAGCAGCATCGGCACGCAGCAGTCGGTGACGGCACAGCCGCCCCAATACCCAAGCAGTTCGTCGCGGTAACCGCTCTGACCGACACGCGCCTTGATCAAGGCTTCGCGTTCGGTGTCTGTCAGCGCGATGTCTTCTGGTAGAACCCGAGCTAAGTCGGCGGAGCGCTCCGAGTTCGAAGCCAGCGGCCGCGGCTCGTCTAGTAACTCGTCCACCAGCACCAGCAAGGCCGCGCTGTTGTGGAACCCTACATCCACACCATAGGCAATGTCGCTTGCCCCTCCGTTGCGCCGCTTTGGAAAGCCGCGCAGATTGGTGTTGTGGTAGTAGCGGGTATGCCCCCTTGCAATACCGGGCTGCGATAATAGGTTTTGTACGACAGCCTCGTATTGTGGATGAAGCACGAGAGGCGCTTGCAGGCGAGCGTGGATACTGCTGCTTTGCTTGACGTACACAGGGGACGCCAAGTCTGGATGATCAAGGCGGACTACTTTCAGGCCTGATTGGGCCGGTTTCGTGAACCCTCGCTGCTGCAAAGTCGTAATGACTTCGTTAATGCTAAGCATGCCGACATCCGGGGTCGGTACTGCATGCTTTGCTACCGACTGCAGCTCGCTTGAACGCGGTGCTTGGTTGGACGCTTCCCCCGATATCCATCCCATTTGCTGCAGTGCAGCCTTAACCTCTGGGTACATGCAGGCTCTGCTTTCCCCTGTTTCGGGATCATCATCAAAGCCAGCAATGGCATAAACCTTCCACTTCGGGCTAGGGATGCCAAGCGCTGTAATAAGTCTGCCGCCCAATCTTCCATATTGGATATTCGCTACTTGGAAGCTGGCTTTCCCTACCAGGCCAGCCAACTGCGTCATCGTGCATGCGTGCCCAGGAAAGCGAGCGTGCGCGATGAGCATGTCACGCTGTAGCGCTGTTATTTCTGGCTCGATAGTGCGTAGCGCACGGATGTATTCGTCCGTGCCTGGAGGGGTAATTCCACGTAGCGTGGAACCCTTGGGCGCTGATGCCATTTGTATTTCCAAAGAAGACTGCAAGTCGGTTACGTTTTGAGTGGCTGTCGCTTAGCGCGCAGCGCGGCTAGCCGAAGGCATCAAGAGCCATACAACTCAGCCTCCAGATCGTGAATGGCTTGCTGATAGCCAGGCTTACCGCCAAACGCCCTCACAAGCTCCACAGGTGCACCTAACTGGCTGAAGGGTTCAAGCTGCAAGATCTTGATGTCTTCAATGTGCTCAATGCCCGTATCGGCATATTTATCCAGCAGCGCCTCCAATACCTCGCGGGCCGCGCCGGAGTATTTGGCGAAGTAGTTGCGCTTCTTGACTTGGTCGGCACGCTCGCGACGCGATAGAGCGGGCTGGTCGAAGGCGACATGGCAGATCAGGTCGAACGGATCCAATAGCTTGCCCTGCTTCTTTTCCACTTCTTCGGCCAGGGCTTCCCACATCACGCCCTGAGCAGCCAATTCGTCAATGATCGCCCTCTTCTGCTCGGCATCACTCCAGCGGCGGAGAAAGTCGTCCAGCGAAGCGAACTGCTTTTTTACGCAGGTGCGGGTGTAGTCGTTCAGCGACTCGGTTATGAGCCGGCCGTCCGGGCCGTAGTACTGCACGCGCTCGGCGATGACATAGATCGGCAGGTTGTCGATGACGTACTTGATGCGCTTTTTGCCGCCCTCCTCGCCAGTGAACTCCAGCTCACCGGCCTCGGCCTCGCTGCCTGCGGTAATACCGTCGCCTTCCAACAGATCGTCCGGCGGGACCGGAGGCTCATCGCCTGACGGAGCGTAAATCACAACGGGATCGCCATCGAAGGCAGGATCGGCAAACAGCTCGGTGGCCTTCTTGAAATCCATGATGGTGAACCAGTATTTGCCGAAATCCTCGTTGATGCGGGTGCCCCGTCCGATGATCTGCTTGAACTCGGTCATGGATTTGATGTGCTGGTCGAGCACTACCAGCTTGCAGGTCTGGGCATCAACACCGGTGGTCATCAGCTTGCTGGTGGTGGCAATGACCGGGTAGCGCGACTCGGGGTCGATGAAGTTGTCCAGCTCGGCCTTGCCTTCCTGATCATCCCCGGTAATGCGCATGACGTACTTGCGGTTCTCGGCCACGCGCTCGGGATTCAGATTGACCAGCGCCTGGCGCATGCGCTCGGCATGGTTAATGTCGTCGCAGAAGACGATGGTCTTTTGAAACGGATCGGTGGCCTTAAGAAACTCGGTGACCTTCTGGGCCACCAGCTGGGTGCGCGCCTCGATGACCAGGGTACGATCCATGTCCTTGAGGTTGTAGATGCGGTCTTCGATCAGCTCGCCGTTCTTGTCGAGCATGCCCTTGGGCGGCCGCCAGCCTTGCAGGTCCTTGTCGAAGTCGATGCGAACCACCTTGTACGGTGCGAGAAAGCCGTCTTCGATACCTTGCTTCAAGGTGTAGCTATACACCGGCTCACCGAAGTAGGTGATGCTGGAAACCCCTTTGGTTTCCTTCGGCGTAGCGGTGAGGCCGATATGGGTAGCGCCGGAGAAGTAGTCGAGAATCTCGCGCCAGGCCGAATCCTCTGCGGCGCTGCCGCGGTGGCATTCGTCGATCACGATCAGATCGAAGAAGTCTCGGGAGAATTGCTTGTAGACGTTCTGCTCTTCCTCGGCGCCGGTGACGGCCTGATACAGCGACAGATAGATTTCGTAGGACGTATCGATCTGCCGTTTGGCGATCTTGGTCATCGCCGCGCCGAAGGGCTTGAAGTCGTTGTTCTTGGTCTGGTCGACGAGGATGTTGCGGTCGGCCAGAAAAAGGATACGTTTCTTCTGCTTCGACTTCCACAGCCGCCAGATGATCTGAAAGGCGGTGTAGGTCTTGCCGGTGCCGGTGGCCATGACCAGCAGAATGCGATCCTGCCCACGAGCGACGGCCTCAACAGTGCGATTGATGGCATTGGTCTGGTAGTAACGCGGCATGCGCCCTGAGCCGTCGTCGTAATACGGCGCCTCGGCCTTCTGTTGGGCATCACCTTTCAGGCCCTTCCAGCGGCAATAGCGTTGCCAGAGTTCGGCAGGGCTGGGGAACTGGCCGAGGCTCAGCTCCGTTTCGACCTGATCACCCGTGCCGCTGCGATCATGGAACAAAAAGCCATCGCCGTTACTGGAGAACACGAAGGGCACGTCCAGCGCTTCGCCATATCCCAGCGCCTGCTGCATACCCGAACCCAGGGAGTGCTTATTGTCCTTGGCCTCAATAACGGCAATCGGAAGGTTCGGCTGATGATAGAGAATGTAGTCAGCTCGGCGTGACTCGCCGCGGCTGTGTAGCTTGCCGCGCACGATGATGCGCCCTTTGGTGAAGCTGACTTCTTCACGGACCTGCTTCTGCATATCCCAGCCCGCCATGGCGATCGCAGGCGAGATGTATTTGCTGCAAATATCCCGCTCGGATAATGACTTCTTGTCCATGCGCCGGTCCCAAAAACGATAGCAATTCGGACGCCCCGACAAGGGCGATACATGCCCGAGCCGAACAGCCTGAGGAAGCGAGTATGCATTAATGAAAGCGCGCTTGAAGGCCATCCTTGACGTGCAGCAGCACCGCTAGGCGATGCTGCGATGGCCACAATATCTTTGTGCCATCATCGGGTAAAGCTAAACCCCTAGCGGTCCGCTAAACGGATCTATTCAGATCCACTTGCTCAACTTGAAACGTCGAGCGATCTATCACGTCGGTGTGAATTTACCCCAAGCTGGCTAACCAAGGCCGAATGATCGCTTTGCGCTCCTCCAAACTAAGCGTGGCGACGCCCTCCTTCACCAGCGCCCGTTTATCTCCGGTATGCGGGTTTGCCACATAAGTGCTTATAGAGGGCAGCGTATTCGGATTCGCGCTCCACCGTAAATTGAACGCCGCCAATTTGGGAAACCAGAATTGGCTGGCGTACGGCAAATTGTCGTGAATCCACCAAGCCAGCGGCGTCCAGTCCTGCCGCTCCTCATACCAGGGCAACAACGCGGGCACCACAACACAAACGGTCGCACCCAGATAGCCATCGGTATCCAAGTAATCCCAAATATGCCCACCATAGTTGCTCTCATTTGCGGCGCAACTATATTGGTTTTTATTTTCTGCGCCCTTCGCATTGACTGCCGGAGCCCGATAGGCGGAGCGAATGCAGATCCGGCCAAAACGATCTTGCAGCGGCTCCAGCAATAATTCGCAAAGCTGACGCCCAGCCTCAATGGCACGGTCAGGGTAATCCGGGATGTTGGGAATGCCTTCAATCTGCGAGATTTCCGAGTACAGGAAATCTCGCATGAAGAAGTGCTTGGAGAGCCTTACGCGTCCTAGATCCTCTAGGGCGGCTACCGTAGCCGGCTTTTTCATCTGTATTTGCTCCTTGCTACCGCGTTGGTGAGTTCTGTACTGCAGTTGCCTTTGGCACCCGCTGTTGCAGTCGCAGAGTGGACGGCTCTGCTTGATGAGTCGGCCGCTCACACAATATGTCCACAGAGAGGACACATCTAGTCTGGCTACGTGTACAGGTAAAGTTTACGGACGGGATTATTTCCCGTGAAGCTCGTTGCGGACTCGTCGGCATAGCCGTAAGGGCCTACCTCTACCCCTTGAACGGCAGCTTGAAAGCTGCGGGATTAGGATTACATGGCAAACGCTGGCCTATTGGGGGCTGGCACCGACCAGGCAACTGCAGACCCCGGGTTAAAGACTTGAGGCACATGGTGCGCAACGTTGAAACGTCCATTTCCGTGCGTACCAGCTTGCGTACCAGACTTTTGCGTACCGTCGTACGGATCAGCTTCCCTACCCCTTAGCGTTAGTAATCAAGCGGTATCCAAAGGGCGGTATCCAAGCTGGTATCCACTCAAACCAAACAATAAGGTTAAGTGCGTACCTAATTGACTGAGGCAATGAGGGCTTAGGGAAGGTCTGAAAAAGACTTCCCGAATCTGGTGAAATACGCCTATCCCGCCAGCCGAGTTTTTCCATGAAGCAGATGACCTTCGCCGACGCCGAGTACGCCGGCAAGCGCAAGCAGACCCGTAAGGAATTGTTCCTGATCAAGATGGATCAGGTGGTGCCGTGGAAGGGATTGATTGCCCTGATCGAGCCACACTACCCAAAGGGTGAAGGTGGTCGTCCAGCCTATCCGCTGATGGCCATGTTACGTATCCATCTGATGCAGAACTGGTTCGGCTACAGCGACCCGGCCATGGAAGAAGCGCTCTACGAGACGACCATCCTGCGTCAGTTCGCCGGGCTGAGCCTGGAGCGCATTCCCGACGAAACCACCATCCTCAACTTCCGTCGCTTGCTGGAGAAACATGAGCTGGCAGCCGGCATCCTCGGCGTAATCAATGGCTACCTGGGGGATCGCGGCCTGTCGCTGCGCCAGGGCACTATCGTCGATGCCACACTGATCCACGCGCCCAGCTCGACCAAGAACCAGGACGGCAAGCGCGACCCGGAAATGCACCAGAGCAAGAAAGGGAACCAGTATTACTTTGGCATGAAGGCGCACATCGGTGTGGATGACGAGTCGGGGATGGTGCACAGCGTGGTCGGCACGGCGGCAAACGTGGCGGATGTCACCCAGGTCGACAAACTGCTGCATGGTGAAGAGAACGTCGTCTGCGCCGATGCCGGCTACACCGGCGTCGAAAAGCGCCCCGAACATGCTGGCCGCGAAGTGATCTGGCAGGTCGCAGCACGCCGCAGCACCTACAAGAAGCTCGATAAACGCAGCGCCCTGTACAAAGCCAAGCGCAAGATCGAGAAGGCCAAGGCACAAGTGCGAGCGAAGGTCGAGCACCCGTTTCGAGTGATCAAGCGCCAGTTCGGTTACGTGAAGGTGCGCTTCCGTGGCCTGGCCAAGAACACCGCTCAGCTGGTGACGCTGTTCGCGCTGTCGAACCTATGGATGGCGCGCCGACATTTGCTGACTACCGCAGGAAAGGTGCACCTGTAATGCGGAAAATGGCTGCTGCGAGGTGCTCGCGGCGGCCAAAAACGGAGAACTGAGCGGGTTACCTGGTCGATTTTGATCGACGGCCCGCTTTCAAAAGCAGCGAGGGCTGAAGTCGACCGGAAATACAGGGTTACTTCAGACCTTCCTTAGAGGAAACATGGACTCATTCCGAGACTACTTACGACAGCACTCCCCCTCACCAGGCTAGATAGGGCGGCAGAATGCGCAACCGGCTGTAAAGGCTAGAATGCATCTATTTTCACTGCGCAACTTTCGACGCCGGTTCAGATGCCTAGGCAGCAGTCATACCCGACTCGGACGTACAGGCAATTGAGGCCAGCAGGGCTAAATTGGCTTAGGAAGAATCTGGTTCGCCCCTTAACCGTCGCATGGAATCGTCGGATACATCATGAATACTCTCACGCTCGCAAGCGTCATCCTGACTCTCGGCTTCGTCTCACTCGGTCTGCTGCTGTATTTCCGACAGCGCACTAAACAGCGCCGCGCCGCCGCGATAGATCAAGAGCAGCCTAGTAGTGACGAAACAGTTGATGCGGAGGATCGGGCGTATGCTGAGAATTTCTACTGCTTCATGCTGAGTGACGGAACCTGTCGCTCCGGCTTCACGATGGACCCACCGAAACGGGCTGCACGAACGCCGGGTGAAATGTTGCCGCCCGAACCATGAATGTACGATGCCTTGATTCGGCCTGGGGAGCCCGAGCATTCTGCCAGGCGACCAAAGACATGTAAGACGTGCCTCAACGGCGTCCGGAAAAGCTAAAAACAGCCACAGCAGCCAAGAAAATGTATCCCTACATGTATCCCTTTGAATTTATAAACCAGGAAAAATCTTACATATCAATGCGTTAAGAGCTCATATCAGGTGACCCCGGCAAATTTGAAACACCTAAGCCCCTGATTTCCCTAGCGGATTTCGGGGTTTTTTGCTTTTTAGGCTTAACGATGTCAACAAAGATATCGTGGTTTAAGCCGCTATTCAGCCGTTGGGCACCTGAGACGATGCCTCGCGACCGCATCTTGCCGCTTTTGGCGCTGACGATGTCCTGCCACCGTTCCCGTTGCGGAGCGGCCTGACGTGGGCAGCACGCCACTGGCGGCATAGCGCACCGATTACCGGCCATACAATCTTGGAGCGGCTACTTGTGGGGGTTGTTAGGCGCCCGAGCGGCGACCGTTACTAGCCGTCGCTTGGATGGCGCCGGAAGCCCGGGTCAGCCCTGACTCGGCTTGGTCAGGTTCTGCAGTATGTCTGCAAGCGTCGACACGTTGTCATGGATGACAATATGAAACCGGTCGGACTCAAGGTAGGCACGCCAGTCGGCCTCGGACATGACCAGCGGCTGATCGATGTCTTCCACCAGCTTCGCCAACTTGTCCCGTGCCTGTTTGAACTGATCAGGCTCAACGGTCCAACCGTAGTTATTACCCGCATTCTCCATGGCGGTGAGCAGATCGACAGTCGTTTCGCGCAGGTCGCGTAATTGCTCTAAAACGTTGCTGCCGATAAGTACCTGGATGCCCTTGGTTTGCCAGTTTTCGGCGAGGATGTTTGAGACTTTGTCGAGGTGGGAGCCAATGTTCGTGATCTGCTTGGTTACGGTCACGCCGTAGTCTGGGCCGTCCATCCAGTCGAGCCACTCCTGATCTGTGGCTTCGGCCTTTTGATCCAGCACGGCTTCCATTTGCTGCAGCTGTTCCTGGATTTGGGCAAGCCGTTGTTCCTGTTGCTCCCAATTGCCAAGGCCCAGGCCTTCTTCAGCGCTAAGGAGCGCTCCAATGAAGTCGGCAGTGGTTTCACGCACATCATCCACTGCGTCTATCACGTTATGCCCGACGGTAATGGTTTGCGACCCCGTTCCGGCCTGTTGGCCTGCTTGATTGGGCTGGCTGGGCTGCTGCGCCACGACAGTACCGGGCAGGCCAGCGGTCAGGGTTGCGGCGAGTATTGCTGCCGATAGGGATGCCGATTGCTTGAGTGTCATCAGTATCTCCTCCGTTCTGCGTTTCACGGGCCGCTTAATGCGGTTCGTACAGTTTTGGGGGAGCAATCGACATGACAGTTCCTCAAATCGTCCCACTCGCTGCCTTCGCATGATGACCGGTCGCCGGCTAAATCGAGGTCCGACAGCCACAAGCCAGGCAACCGCTGATCGTTAGACGCCGCACGATCACAAGCCAAGTCTGCGTCCGCGGTCGACTATGGGGCCGTCATCGCAGCACAACAGGCCGAACGAATTATCGAACCTGGGGATGTCGACCAGAGACACCCGTGGCAAACCGAAACAAGCCGATCAGACTCGGTCATTTACCTAGCTGACTCAATTGCCGCTTGAGCAGTTCGACTTGGCCCGTTTCTGCTCGCAGACCTGCGGCTAGCTCGGCCTTTTCGTGTTCCAAACGCTGAATGATCTCACCGAGCCCCTGTAGCAGGTCGCGCAGCACCGCGAGTTCCACCTTGTGTTGCCTGAGCTGCAACCATTGCAGCCACATGACGATTGCCAGCACCAGAGCTGCGCAGAGCGAGCCTCCCGTGACCAGCCAGAACGCTCCCATTGTTCCCATAAATCGAGTCCTTCTGTTGCCACCGGCACATCCGGCGATGGCCAGACTTTATGTCGTCATACGTGACAGGTCGATAATGTTTACTCGTACAGGTAAACAAAGACAGCGGGTTCTGGGCGAAGCCAATGAGGGCTCCAAGGGTGTCCTCAGCGGTGGCAAACCTGGCGCTGCGTGCCAGAAGGCTAAGAGAGAGGAGACTTCAGCAGTGATCGGTAAGCGAACCGCTATGTCGCAAATAACGACACATCGATGCGCGACTCATGGGCTGGCTGAGCAGAACATTAGCCGGAACCGTTCGATTCAAACAGCTCCAAAACGAGGCCAACCGTTCAGCGGGAATCTCTTTTCAGGCGATGAGCGGAAGCTTGCTAAGGCTCTTCAGCTGTCAGAATGACATCACGGCTGCAGAGGAGCAGCCGCCTCTTGAATCGAGCACGAGCCTGCTAATCATGTCTGCCGAAAAACTTTACACCATTGTCCTGGAGCACAGCCTGGAGGTACTCCTCGAGGCCGCCACAATGGAGCAGGTCGAAGCATTCTGGGATGCGTATGACAACCGCTACTTCGGCCTGCGCATGGAGGAGGAAACCAGCCACCATGCGCGAGTGATCGTCACCGATGAGATCCCCGAGGACGAGGAAGAAGCCGAGCTTTGCATCGGCTGATCCTGGGTTCGGTCACTCAGTGTCTATGTGTCGAGCAGCCATGGTCTGCTTGCTGTCCAGCTGAAAGAACAACGATACGGCCAGCATCGACATCGCTCCGATGCATAGAAAGGTCAGGTGAAACGCCTCCAGCACCGCTGCGCCGTCGGCACCCGGCACGGTAAAGCCGCCCAGTAGGGCACCGGCCGAGGCGACGCCCAGGCTCATCGACAACTGCACCACTACCGATAGCAGGCTGTTGCCGCTGCTGGCGCTCTGGTTGCTTAGCCCCACCAGCGTCACGGTATTCATCGCCGTGAACTGCATGGAATTAACCATGCCGATCAGGCTCAGGTGCAGCAGCAACAACCCAGTCGAAGTCTGCCCGGTAATGGTCGCCAAACTGGCGATCAGGCTGCCTAACAGCAGCGTGTTGCCGATCAGGATGCGCCGATAGCCGAGGCGGTCGATCAGCGGCTTGGCCAAAGGTTTGATGAACATCGCACCCAGCGCCAACGGAATCATGGACATGCCCGCCTGCGCCGGGGAATAGCCCAACGCGACCTGCAGCAGCAATGGCAGCAGGAACGGCAACGCGCCACTGCCCAGACGCGCGAACAGGTTGCCGAAAATGCCAACGGCAAAACTGCGGGTATGGAACAGAGACGGGCTGAACAGCGGGTTTTCGATGTGACCGGCGCGCAACCAGTAGGCCGTCAAGCAGGCACCGCCAATAGCCACAAACAACAGGACACGCGCGTGGGGCATCTGCATCTCACCGAGGCCTTCGAGCGCAATGGTGATTAGCACCATGGCACTGCCGAACAGTAGAAAGCCGAAGGTATCGAAGCGCATGCGCACGGCGCTCTTCAGGTCAGGCATGAAGCGAAAGGCTGCGATGCAGCCGATCAGCCCGACCGGAAGGTTGATTAGAAAGATCCAGTGCCAGGATGCGTATTCCACCAGCCAACCGCCGAGCGTCGGGCCAATCAGCGGCCCGACCATGCCGGGCAAGGCGATGAAGGTCATCACGCGGACAAACTCGCTACGCGGGTAGGCCCGCAGTATCACCAGGCGCCCGACCGGCAGCATCAGCGCGCCCCCCACCGCCTGCACCACGCGTGACATCACCAGTTGGTTGAAGCTGGTGCTCATCGCGCACAGCAGCGACCCGAGCGTGAACAACAGGATGGCGGAAAAGAAAATCCGCCGAGCACCAAAGCGATCCGCCAGCCAGCCGGACGCCGGAATCAACAACGCCACGGTAAGCATGTAGGCGATGACCACGCCCTGCATGCGCAACGGATCTTCAGCAAGGTCGCGTGCCATGGCCGGCAACGCGGTATTGAGAATGGTGCCGTCAAGGGTCTGCATGAAGAACGCTATAGCGACCAGCCAGGGCAGTACGCGGGCGGTTCTGGCATCCAGTACAGCTTGAGTCATGAAATTCCCCGACTCCGAAAGTGCATATGGTAGGCCGCTATCGATCTGCCTCGCAGCTTTTAAATCAAGTTGTGGCGGTGCAACTGACCGCAGCCGCAGCGAACAGACCGGTTCTGGCTAACCATCGTTATAGGGTGTGACAACGCAACGCAGCAATGCCCCCAAGACCTTTAACGGCGCCGCCTGGCGCGTTATCTGCTGCAGCGTTATGGCGTCATCAGAGGTGTACGTTACAAAACATTTCGCGCAAAATTGACGCGAATCATTATCGTTAAGCACCACAGATGCGACCCTCTCCGCGTCAATTATCTCTTCTCTTCGGAGGCTTCATGCGCATTCCCGCTACCCTCACCATCGCTTCGTTGCTGCTCGCCCCTCTCGCTCAGGCCAAGGAATACCCCATTGGCGAACCACAGCAGTGCGGTGGCATGGAGGTTGGTGCCGTTTACCTGCAGCCGGTCGAGATGGAGCCAGCAGGCATGATGCTGGACGCCGCCAAATCCGACGTGCATCTGGAGGCCGACATCGCAGCCACCGAAGGAAACCGCAACGGCTGGCAGGAAGGCAGCTTCGTCTCCTACCTGAACATCCGCTACGCACTGAGCAAGAAGGGCTCGGACGAAAAGATCGAAGGCGATTTCCACCCGATGGTCGCCAGTGACGGCCCGCACTATGGCGACAACGTCAAGTTGATGGGGCCGGGCAAGTACCAGCTAACCTTCATCGTCTCGCCGCCAGATGGCAAGCACGCCATGTTCGGCCGTCACGTCGACAAGGAAACCGGCGTAGCGCCGTGGTTCGAGCAATGCACGCTGAATTACGAGTTCACCTATGCCGGCATCGGCAAGAAAGGCGGCTACTAGGTCGGAGGTCCGCATGCAACGCGCCCTGCTTACCGCCCTCGCCCTGCTCGTTGCCGGCTTTGCCGGCGGCGCCCAGGCAGGGTTGCCGACGTATGAGCTGACCATCCGCGACGGCCATTTCGAGCCGGCGACCATCGAAGTCCCGGCTCGCCAACGCTTCAAGATCGTCGTCATCAACGCTGGCAATGGCCCGACCGAATTCGAAAGCACGCCTCTGCGGGTGGAAAAGGTGCTTTCGCCCGGTGTCACTTCATTTGTCGTGATCCATCCCCTCAAACCCGGCCGCTATCCCTTCTTCGACGAGTTCCACATGGACCTCCCGGAAGGCGAAATCATCGCCAAGTAGTCTCTCAACAGGAGAAGCGACATGGGCCAATCGATGTTCATTGTCTGGCGCGAAAGCGTCGAGGCATTGCTGGTCATCGGCATTCTGCATGCCTGGTTGAGCCAGCAACCGGGCAACCGTCATGCGCTGCGCATGCTCTGGGGCGGCGTGGTTGCCGGTCTCGGTCTGGCCTCGCTGCTGGCCTGGGGCATTCTCAGCGCCGGCGACTGGTTGGCCGGCCCGGCTGGCGAGTGGTTCCAGTGCGCCATGCTGTTGGCTGCCGCATTGCTGATCCTGCAGATGGTCGGCTGGATGCACCACCACGGCCGTGACCTCAAGCGCAACCTGGTGGACAGTGCTGCAACGCACCTCAGCCAGGGCAGTGGCATCGGCCTGTTGGTGCTGGCGATGCTCGCAGTCGCGCGCGAGGGTAGCGAAACGGTGGTGTTTCTCTACGGCATTGGGCATCAGCAGGATGGTTCGGACCTGACCAACTTCGCGATCGGCGGGCTGCTTGGCTTTGCGCTCGCATTGCTGAGCTACGCGGCATTGCAGGCCGGCAGTCAGCTGTTTTCCTGGAAGCATTTCTTCAAGGTCAGCGAGACGTTGTTGCTGCTGCTTGGCGCGGCTTTGCTGATGGCCGGCCTCGACCGCTTCAGCGGGCAGCTGATGGGTATGGACGTGCCGGAAGTGCTGTACGAGATCTTTGGCGATCCGCTGTGGGATACCTCTGCCCTGCTCGATGACGGCAGCACCCTGGGCAGCACCATCGCCGGACTGACCGGTTACCGGGCCATGCCTTCGCTGGTCGCCGTGATTGTCATGACGCTGTACTGGCTGGCCGTCTGGGCTTGGCTACGACCAAAGCCGGAGGCTCGCCTGGAGACTCGCACCGCATGATAGCCAACACCCCCTGGCTGGCGCGGG
>NZ_AGSX01000061.1 GCF_000235745.1 Stutzerimonas stutzeri SDM-LAC
CTGGCCAATGAGTGATGCGTCCAGCCGTCTAAGCGAACACTGGTTCGCCAGCCAAAAATGGCAGCCGTTCCCCTTTCAACGCGAAGTCTGGCAAGCGATCGACCAGGGTGAGTCCGGCCTGCTCCACGCTACCACCGGCTCGGGCAAAACCTACGCCGTCTGGATGGGCGCGCTCAACCGCTTCGCTTCTGAGGGAGCGGGCTTGCCCGCGAAGGCGGTCCAGCCTACAGACAAACCCGCCCCGCTCACCGTCCTCTGGATCACGCCCATGCGCGCCCTGGCCGCCGATACCGCGCGCGCCCTGCAGGCCCCGCTGGATGAGCTGGAGATCAACTGGAGCATCGGCCTGCGCACCGGCGATACCAGCAGCGCCGAGCGGGCGCGCCAGGGTCGGCGATTGCCCAGTGCGCTGGTCACCACGCCGGAAAGCCTCACTCTGCTGCTGACCCGCGCCGACGCGCGTCAGGCGTTTGCCGGCTTGCGCATGCTGGTGGTGGATGAGTGGCACGAACTGCTGGGCAACAAGCGCGGGGTGCAACTGCAACTGGCGCTGGCCCGGCTGCGTCAGTGGATGCCGGAGCTGATCGTCTGGGGGCTCTCGGCGACGCTGGGCAATCAGCCACACGCGCTCGAAGTACTGCTGCATCCTGGCAGCGGCAAGCTGGTGCAGGGCAAGGTCGACAAGGACCTGCGCGTCGACACGCTGCTACCGCCAAGCATCGAGCGCTTCCCCTGGGCCGGCCACCTGGGGCTGCGCATGCTGCCGCAGGTGGTCGAGGAGATCGATTCGGCCGCC